>JBGSPZ010000372.1:0-2454 GCA_041738375.1 Parerythrobacter sp.
TATCGAGGGGGATGCAATCACCCGCTGCGAACTGCCCGCGCGGCTGGTGATCCGGGCCAGCACCGCCGGCCAGTCCATTCCCACCTCGGCGCGCCCCGCCGCCTGAGCGGGCGGGAAATCACCGGCGATACATTCGTATGCGTGTTGTCGGCCCGGCGTTTTGCTGCCAGCCGTCGGAGGTGCCAGCGCGGCGACAGCCCGCGCGCGCCGATTGGGAGACGGAAATGACCGGACGCGAAAAGCCGCGCCAGAGCTGGGCCGGGCTGTTCAACATCAGCTTCGGCTTCTTCGGAATCCAGATCGGTTTCGCGTTGCAGAACGCCAATATGAGCCGCGTCTTCCAGTCGCTCGGCAGTGCGATCGACGACCTGCCGGCGCTGTGGGTCGCCGCCCCCCTCACCGGGTTGCTGGTCCAGCCGATAATCGGTCACCTCTCCGACCGGACCTGGCTGGGCCGGATGGGGCGGCGGCGGCCCTATTTCCTGCTCGGCGCGGTGCTTGCCGCGCTGTCGCTGGTGCTCATGCCGCAGAGCGAGGTGCTGCTGATGGCGGCGGTGCTGCTGTGGGTGCTCGACGCCAGCCTCAATATCTCGATGGAGCCGTTCCGCGCCTTCGTCGGCGACATGCTGCGCAAGGACCAGCACACTGCAGGTTACGCGGTGCAGACGGCGTTTATCGGCGCGGGTGCGGTGGTCGGTTCGATCGTGCCCTGGGCGATGACCGAACTGGGGGTCGCCAATGTCGCGGCGGGCGGCGGCATTCCCGATACGGTGCGCTACAGTTTCTGGATCGGCGGCGCGGCGCTGTTCGCGGCGGTGCTGTGGACCGTATTGACCACGCAGGAATATTCGCCGGAAGAGATGCGCGCGTTCGGCGATGCTGAACCTGCCGAAGGGCTCGACCAGCCGGTCCGCGCGCTGGCGTCGAAGAGCTACACCACCAGTGCGCTGTGGCTGGCGGCGGGTGTGGCCGTGATCCTCGCGGTTCTCAGTTTCCAGCTGGAAAAGGAAGTCTATCTGCTCGGCGGGCTGCTCGCGGGCTACGGCCTGCTCAGCGCCATCGCCATCTCCATGGCGAAGCAGGGCAATGTCACCGGGATGCTGACCAGCATCGTCGGCGATTTCAGCGGGATGCCGCCGATCATGAAGCAGCTTGCGGTGGTGCAGTTCTTCAGCTGGTCGGCGCTGTTCATCATGTGGATCAACACGACGCCGGTGGTGACACAATATGTCTTCGGCAGCACCGACACCGCATCGGCTGCCTACAACGAAGGCGCGAACTGGGTCGGCTGGCTGTTCGCGACCTACAACGGAGTGGCAGCCATCGCGGCGCTGACCGTGCTGCCGCACTTGGCGAAGGCCGTGGGCAAGACGAAGACCCATGTCGCTGGCCTGCTGTGCGGCGCGCTGGGGTTTGCCGGGTTCTTCTTCATCCGCGATGCCGAAACCTTGCTGGTGGCGGAGATCGGCATCGGGATCGCCTGGGCGAGCATCCTCGCCATGCCCTACGCGATCCTCGCCAGCAGCCTGCCGCAGGCCAAGCTGGGGATCTATATGGGGCTGTTCAACGTCTTCATCGTGGTGCCGCAGCTGCTGGTCGCGACGGTGATGGGGTCGATCATGAAGGCCTTCTTCCCGACTGAACCGATCTGGACCATGGCCTTCGCGGCGGGGACGCTGGTGATTGCCGCCTTGGCAATGCTGCGCGTCCGGGTGCCTGCCGAGAACCCGGCCTGACCGGGCGCGCCGCTGCTCAATCCAGGTCGATCGCCCGCTTGCCGACGATCGACACCCCGTATCCGTCAAGCGCGACGAGCGAGCGGTCGGAGTTGGTCAGCAGTTCCATCTCGTGCACGCCGAGCTCGTTGAGGATCTGCGCGCCCACGCCATAATCGCGCAGCGCGTCCATCGGCTCGGTCGGTTCGCCTTTCAGCTTGCGCACCTGGTCGGCGATGAAGCCGCCCGAGGCGCGCGGGATCATCACGATGATGCCCGCCCCTTCGCGCCCGATGATCTCCATCGACTTGGCGAGCACGCGGTCGTCGGGGCCGTCCCTGCCGAAGATGTCGCCAAACATGTCGAGCGCATGCATCCGCACCAGCGTCGGCCTGGCTGGGTCGACGTGGCCCTTCCTGAGCACGATCTGCTCGGTCCCGGTTGCGCTGTTGTAAAACGCGAGCGCGGTCCAGTCGCCGCCCCAGCGGCTGGAAAACCGCGCTTCGGCGCGCATCTCGGCGAAATGATCGTGGCGCAGGCGATAGGCGATCAGGTCGCGGATGGTGCCGATCTTGAGGTCGTGCTTGCGCGCGAAGCCGACCAGATCGTCGAGTCGCGCCATGGTGCCGTCCTCGTTCATGATCTCGCAGATCACACCCGAGGGGTTGAGCCCCGCGAGCCGCGAGATATCGACCGCCGCCTCGGTATGGCCGGCGCGCACCAGCACCCCGCCGTCGCG
>JBGSPZ010000390.1:0-3132 GCA_041738375.1 Parerythrobacter sp.
ACTGCAGCCATCGTCGGGACCAGCATGGTCATCCCGCCCTTGCGCG
This sequence comes from Parerythrobacter sp., assembly GCA_041738375.1. GTDB lineage: Bacteria > Pseudomonadota > Alphaproteobacteria > Sphingomonadales > Sphingomonadaceae > Parerythrobacter_A. Next base: position 47 of record JBGSPZ010000390.1, read on the forward strand.
CCTCGACCAAGGGGTTGTCTCCATGCTGGTGATCGTCATGCGCGTTGGCGATCTGCCCGCTTGTCACGGCAATCGACAGCGCGGCAATGGCGACAGGGATAATCAGTTTTCGCATCGCTCAATCTCCCATCGTGACGACGAGCTTGCCCACCGCCTCTCGGCTTTCGAGCTTGGCGATCGCGTCGCCGCCGCGCTCGAGCGGAAAGGTTTCGGACACCAGCGGATCGATCTTGCCCGCTTTCATAAGCGCAAACAGTTCCTCCACCTGCTGACGGAACTTGACCGGTTCGCGTGCGGTGAAGGCGCCCCAGAACACGCCGGCGATGTCGCAGCTCTTGAGCAGTGTCAGGTTGAGCGGCATCTTCGCAATGCCTGCCGGGAAGCCGACCACGAGGAACTTGCCTTCCCATGCGATCGATCGCAGCGCCGGCTCCGAATACTGGCCGCCGACGATGTCGTAGACGATGTTTGCGCCTTCCGGCCCGCATGCCGCCTTGAAGGCATTGGCGAGTTCCTTGGAAGCGTCCTTGTCCATCTCTCCCCTAGGATAGACGACAACCTCGTCCGCCCCGGCCTTGCGGGCGACTTCGCCCTTTTCCTCAGACGAAACCGCCGCGACCACGCGCGCGCCGAAGGCCTTGGCGAGCTCGACGGCAGAAAGGCCCACCCCGCCTGCAGCGCCGAGCACCAGCACGGTATCGCCCGCCTTGATATGGCCGCGATCCTTCAGCCCGTGGATGGTCGTGCCATAGGTCATCAGCAGCGAGGCGGCCTTTTCAAGCGACACACCGTCCGGCACCGGAAACATCCGCCCGGCGTTGACCACGACCTTCTCGGCCAGCCCGCCATTGCCGATCCCGGCCAGCACCTTGTCGCCCACCTTGAACGCGGTCACGCCTTCGCCGACCGCCTCGACGACCCCGGCGATTTCGCCGCCCGGAGCAAAGGGGCGTTCGGGCTTGAACTGGTAGAGATCGCGGATGATCAGCGTGTCGGGAAAATTGATCGCGCAGGCCTTTACCGCCACCAGCACCTCACCCTTGCCGGGTGTCGGTGTATCGACCTCGTCGAGCGTCAGCGTTTCAGGTCCGCCGGTGGCGTGGGTGCGCAGGGCTTTCATGCAGTATTCTCCAAAGTTCCCTTGGCCATCCATGGCATGTCGCGCGCATGGCGGGCTTCGTATTCGGCGATGGCGCTGTCGCGCTCGAGCGTTAGCCCGACCTCGTCGAGCCCGTTCAGCAGGCAATGCTTGCGGAAGGGATCGACTTCGAAAGCGAAGCGATCCTGGAACGGGGTCGTCACGGTCTGGCTGTCGAGGTCGATCGCGATCGGATCGGTTGCGGCGACTGCGAGCAGCCGGTCGACCTGCTCCTGCGGCAGTTCGACCGTGAGGATGCCGTTCTTGAATGCATTGCCGCTGAAGATGTCGGAAAAGCTCGGCGCGATGACCGCCACGATGCCGAGATCGAGCAGCGCCCAGGCGGCGTGTTCGCGGCTCGATCCGCAACCGAAGTTATCCCCGGCGATGAGGATCGGGGCGCCGGTATACTCGGGATCGTCGAACACATTGCCTGGCTCTGCCCGCACCGTTTCGAACGCGCCCTGGCCGAGCCCCTCCCGGCTGATTGTCTTCAGCCAGTGCGCCGGGATGATCACGTCGGTGTCGACGTTCTTCGCCCCGAACGGTATCGCCCGGCCTTCGATGGTCGAGACCGCCTGCATCAATCGGTTTCGGGCGGCTCGCCGGTCGGCGTATGCGGCGCGGTCGAGGTGCGAGGCGGCGTACCGTCCTTCTTGGCGCGCTTGCCGACATAGAGCAGGGCCGCAGCAATCGCTGCCGAACCGATGGCACCGGCCGCCATCGCAGCCTTTCCGGATATCTTCTTGGTCATGATGTTCTCATGGGGTGCGAAAACGCCGGTGACAAGACCGGTCAGCCGACCAGTTCACGGACATCGGTGAGTTTTCCGGTCACCGCCGCCGCTGCCGCCATTGCAGGCGAGAGAAGATGCGTTCTCGCGCCCGGACCCTGGCGGCCCACGAAATTGCGGTTGCTGGTCGAGGCGCAGCGCTCCCCCGGTGGGACCTTGTCCGGATTCATGCCGAGACACGCCGAGCAGCCGGGCTCGCGCCATTCGAACCCGGCCTCAAGGAAAATGCGGTCGAGCCCTTCCTCTTCCGCCTGCGCCTTCACCAGTCCGGAGCCGGGGACGACGATCGCCCATTTGACGCTATCCGCCTTCTTGCGGCCTTTCAGTACGGTGGCCGCAGCGCGCAGATCTTCGATCCGGCTGTTGGTGCAGCTGCCGATGAAGATGTTCTCAACCGCGATGTCCTGCATCCGGGTGCCGGGTAAGAGCCCCATATAGTCGAGGCTCTTGCGCGCGGCCTCTTGCTTGGACGGGTCGGCGAAGCTTTCGGGCGCGGGGACCACGCCGCCGATGGCGACGGTATCCTCCGGGCTGGTGCCCCAGGTCACGGTGGGCTCGACCAGCGAGGCATCGATCTGCACCGACTTGTCGAATGTGGCGCCGTCATCGGTGTGGAGCGTCTTCCACCATGCGACGGCGCGGTCCCAATCGCCGCCCTTGGGCGCGTAGGGGCGACCCTTCAGATAGCGGAACACCGTTTCATCGGGCGCGATAAGGCCTGCACGGGCACCGGCCTCGATGCTCATGTTGCACACCGTCAGGCGGGCCTCGACGCTCATCGCCTCGAACACCGCGCCGCGATACTCGATCACATGACCATTGCCGCCGGCGGTACCGATCTCACCGATGATATGGAGGATCAGGTCCTTGGCGGTGACGCCGGGGCCGAGCGCGCCATCGACCCGCACCTCCATCGTCTTCGATCGCTTGAGCTGGAGCGTCTGCGTCGCGAGGACGTGCTCCACCTCGCTCGTGCCGATGCCGAAGGCCAGCGCGCCGATCCCGCCATGCGCGGCGGTATGGCTGTCGCCGCAGACGATGGTCGAACCGGGGAGCGAGAAGCCCTGCTCGGGCCCGACGACATGGACGATGCCCTGTGCGGGCGCTGTCGCATCGATGTAACGGATGCCGAAGGCGGGGGCGTTCGCCTCCAGC
>JBGSPZ010000397.1:0-2814 GCA_041738375.1 Parerythrobacter sp.
GGTCAGCGGTGAGATGAGGCCCAGCCGTCCGCCGGTCTCCGCCACATCGAAGTAACGCGCCGGGCCGCCGGTGCGGTGCTGCGAGGGGACCAGCGTGAACCGCCGCTCCAGCGATTCGCGCACTGCCGTGAGGGGGAGGAAATGCTCCAGGCGCGACCCGTCCACCTCCCCCAGCGGCATGGTCTCGATCAGGCTGTGATCGAAGCCTTGCCCATGCGCCCAGCGCATAAGCGCGGGAATTTCGTGCTCGTTTATGCCCTTGAGCGCGACGGTGTTGATCTTGACCGCCAGTCCGGCCTCGCTCGCCGCTGCGATCCCCTCGATCACCTGCGGCAGCGCATCGCGGCGGGAGAGGCGCGAAAAAACCTCGCGGTCGAGCGTATCGAGCGAAATGTTGATCCGCCTGACACCCGCCTCGGCAAGCGCCGCCGCATGCTGCGCCAGCTGTGTGCCGTTAGTGGTTAGAGTCACCTCGTCGAGTTCCTCGCCGACGTGCCTGCCGAGCGCGCGAACGAGATCGATCATGTCGCGCCGCACCAGCGGCTCGCCGCCGGTCAACCGGATCCGGCGAATCCCGCGCTCCATGAAGGTCCGCGCAAGATCGTATAGCTCTTCCAGCGTCAGCACCTCGGCGCGCGGGAGGAACTGCATCCGCTCCGGCATGCAATAGCTGCACCGCAGGTCACAGCGGTCGGTCACCGACAGCCGCAGGTAGGTGATGCGACGTGCAAAGCCGTCGATCATCGGCACGGGTTCAGCCATCGAACCGCCCTGCCCCGGCGAGCGGGAGATACTGTCCGGTCACGCCGGGCGCATTCTCCAGATAGGACAGCGTGGCGAGGATCGCCGCGTCGTCGGCCCCGGCGATGATATTCACCCTAGCAGGGGCATGCGCGCGGGCCAGGTCATGCGCCATCGCGATGCGCCAGTCGGCGTGGTCGAATGTCGCAGGCGGGAGGACGAACACAACATCGTCGCCCTGAGCCAGTATCTCCTGCGCGTTTTGTAGCGGCCTGGCACGAAACGCTTCCGCCGCCTCAAGCGCCCCTTCAGGCAAGGTATCGACACGGATCGCGGTTTGCATCGCGCTATCTCCGATGCCGGGTCAGGGTGATGCCGATCTTCTCGTTTTTCTCGGCGATGGCCAGTTTGACGATCTTGACCGTCACCGCCTCGACCCGCTCATCCTGCAGGAACAGCGTTTCGCAAATGTGGTCCGCCACCGCTTCGATCAGCTTGAAGTGCACTCCGGGCGGCAAGGCATCGGTCGCTGTGAACTTCAAATCCATGTAGTTCTTGCTCGCTTCGAGCGGCGTATCCGGCTCGTAGCGTTCGGCCACCCGCATCCGCGCGCTGATCGAAATCCGCAGCGGCTGCGGCTTTCCGGTTTCTTCCGAATAGATGCCGGTCAGGACATCATGTTCGAGATCGGCGACTTCGAGGGTGAGCGAATCATACATCGGAAGCAGGGCTTAGCCAATTTTCGCAAAGGCGCGAAATCAGCAGGGCCGCTCCATATAGGCAATCACGTCGACCAGTTGCTCTTCGCGCGCCGCGGTGACCCACATCTGGCCCTCGGTCAGCGGCTCCACCAGCTGGGGGGCAAAAATCTCCACGCCATTGACGACAAGGGGGAGCCTCTTGCCAACATAGAGTGCGCTCATGCGGCTGAGTTCCCTCGATGCATCGGGTGTGAAGCGGATGCGGACAGCCGGGAGGCCAGTCTGACGGTCGGTGGTACGCCGAAAGTTAGAGATGGTATCCTGGCAAAGCTGCATCTCGCCGATCCAAGCGCCGTATTGCTTCTCTCCGGCACCGCATCCGCTGATGGCGAGTGGTGCGAGCAGCAGGGCGAGAGCAGACTGTCTGATCATGGGTTCCTCCAGCGCGCGAAGATCGCGGTAGGCAGCAAGCGGCCGCCTTCGCTCTCCTCACGCACCGCCAGATCGCCGTGCTCAACGATGCCCGGCAGATGCGCCAGCTTTTCCGCCAGCAGCCCGGCGATCGCGAGGCTGCTCATGCGGACGGCGTAGACGGTGAGGAACAGGAACCGGCTGTCGGCATCGAGCAGCTGCGCGCAATCACCGACCAGCGACGGGAGCCCTTCTTCGAGCCGCCAGACCTCGCTGTTCGGCCCGCGCCCGAACTTCGGCGGGTCGAGGATAATCCCGTCGTAGCGATTGCCGCGCCGCACCTCGCGCGCGGTGAACTTCGCCGCATCGTCGACCAGCCAGCGGATAGGGCGGTCCGCCATGCCCGAAAGCGTTGCATTCTCCCGGGCCTGGGCGACCGATTTCTTCGACGCATCGACATGGGTGACGCGCCCGTACAGGCTGAGCGCGAGCGAGCCGACACCGGTGTAGCCGAACAGGTTGAGCGTCTCAGCATCGGTTCGCTCGCCCAGTTGTTCACCCATCCACTCCCACACCGGGGCCATGTCGGGGAAGAACTGCAAATGACGGAACGGAGTGCATTGCGCGGTGAACTTCGTCTCGCCCCAAGCGAGTGGCCAACCCGCTTCGGGCACAGGCCGTTCGAACTGCCAGCGCCCTCCGCCATCCTCGTCCGATCCGGGGACGAATTCGCCGTGAGCCTGCCAGTCGGCGAAGCGCGGCTGCCACATGGCCTGCGGTTCGGGGCGGATGAAGCAGTACGGGCCGTAGCGTTCGAGCTTGCGCCCGTTGCCGCTGTCGACGAGGCCGTAGTCGTCCCATCCTTCGCCCGCGAGCAGACTGGGCTCCTCGCGCAATTCCGCCATCAGCGGGACTCGGTGCCGCGCTCGGCGACATAGGCGGCGATGGCCTCGTAATCTCC
>JBGSPZ010000013.1:0-55028 GCA_041738375.1 Parerythrobacter sp.
GCACCGCCTCGCGCGCGGCGGCGAGCAAAGCGCCCGCCTTGGCTTCGCATTCGCGCTGCTCGTAGGCCGGATCGCTGTCGGCGACGATTCCCGCGCCCGCCTGCACGTGCATGATGTCGTCCTTGACCACTGCGGTGCGCAGCACGATGCAGCTGTCGACCGATCCGTCGGGCGCGAAATAGCCGACCCCGCCGGCATAGGCTCCGCGTGTTTCGGGTTCGAGTTCGGCGATAATCTCGCAGGCGCGAATTTTCGGCGCGCCGCTGACGGTTCCTGCGGGAAAGCCCGCGAACAGCGCGTCGAGCGCGTCGTGCTCCGGCGCGAGCCGGCCGACGACATTGCTGACGATATGCATCACGTGGCTGTAGCGCTCGATGGTGTAACTTGCGGTCACCTCGACTGTGCCCTGGCTCGCCACCCGCCCGACGTCGTTGCGGCCGAGGTCGAGCAGCATCAGATGCTCGGCGCGTTCCTTGGGATCGGCGAGTAGGCTTTCCTCTGCCGCAGCATCTTCCGCCGCAGTAGCACCGCGCGGTCGGGTGCCGGCGATTGGCCGGATGGTGACCTCGCCATCACGCACGCGGACGAGGATTTCCGGGCTCGACCCGACCACCGCAAAGCCGGGCAGGTCGAGGAAATAGAGGAAGGGTGAGGGGTTCACCCGGCGCAAGGCGCGGTAAAGCTGGAACGGCGGCAGCGGGAAGGGGCAGGTGAAGCGCTGCGCCAGCACCACCTGGAAGATGTCGCCCGCCTCGATATAGCCCTTCGCGCGGGCGACCATCGCCGCGTAATCGCCCGGCAGAAGCTGCGGTTCGAGCGCGACTGGCAGTTCTTCCGACAGTCGCGGCTGCGCGGGGGAGAGCTGCGCCAGTTTGCGCAGCGTCTCGTCGATCCGTTCGCCCGCATTCGCGATAGCCCGCGCAGGATTGCCGCGATCGGGCCACAGCGGCGCGATCGCATAGAGGTTCTCGGTCAGGCCGTCGAACACGAGGATGATGGTCGGACAGACGAACAGCATGTCGGGCAGTTCGAGCGGGCTTTGCGGCGCGCGTGGCAGCTTCTCGACCAGACCGATGGTCTCGTAGCCGAAATAGCCGACGAGGCAGGCAAGGGCAGGGGGGAGGCCTTCGGGCACGTCGATCCGGCATTGGCCGACCAGCGCGCGCAAGGCATCGAGCGCGCCGCCGGGGCAGGGGGCAAACGTCGCGCGGTCCACCTGCCAGCTGCGATTGATCTGGGCCGTTTCGCCCGAGGCACGGAACACCAGATCGGGGTCGAGGCCGAGAAGGCTATACCGCCCCCGGATTTCGCCACCCTCGACCGATTCGAGCAGGAAATCGCCGCGCCCCGGAACGATCAGCTTTGCCGCAGCGCCGACCGGGGTTTCCGCATCGGCCACGATCCTGCGCCACACCAGCGACGCCCTACCTTCACCGAGATCGGCGAGGGCGGCTTCGGCATTGACGAGGCCGGGCGGGACGGATGGTCCTTCGCTGGATGGCATGGCGGGCGGCGCGCGCCCTTACTGCGCTTCGCCGACGAGCTGCTTGCGCACCGCCGCGATTCCGGCCTCGTTCTTCTCGACCCCCAGCTCCTTGCGGATCGCGGCGCGCAGCTGCTCGGCATATTCCTGCCCCGAGGCCTGGTTCAGTTCGGCAATCGTACGCGCGAGAACGGGGTCGTTCGGCTCCACCTTGCCCGGCTCGATATTGTCGAGATCGACCACGAACCATCCCGCGTTTTGCGGCGCCTCGAGCTTTTTGAATGTGCCTTCGGCCATGCTGAACATCAGGGCGAGCGCGGGCGGGACACGCTGGCCCGATTGCGCCAATTGCTCGCGCGAGAAGGTTACGTTGTCGACTGCGGGAAGTGGCCTGGACTCTTCGCTGATGGCGGCCGCAAGGGTCTTGCCCGCCTTAAGCCGGCCGAGAATCCGGTCGGCGGCTTGCTTCGCCAGCTTGCCGCCTTCGGCAATCTTCCAGTCGGCGATGACCCTTGCGCGGATCTCGCTGAGCGGGGCCGCTGCCGAAGGGGTGATTTCCGCAACCTCGAAGATAAGGAAGGCCTGCCCTGCGGCCAGTTCGACCAGCTGAGGCTCCTGCTCCTCCATATCGAAGGCGGTTTGCAGCGCGGGAATGATGACCTGAGGGGCCTGCTCCTGCGGCTTGTCGTACACGAGACCGCCTGCAGTCAGCGGTGCAGACACCTCGAGCTTTCCACCGACCGCCTTGGCGATGTCGCTGATCGAAGCGCCGTCGCTGATCTGGGCTTCGATATCGGCGGCGAGATCAGTCACCACGGTGCGGCGCTTGGAAACGCGCAGGGTCTCGCGGATTTCCTCGGTTGCCTGCGCGAGCGTCTTGCCGTCCTGTCGCTCGATCGAATCGACCCGCGCGACGTGGAAGCCCAGCCCGCTGCGGGCAGGGGCCGCTGCGCTTCCGCGCGGTGCCTCGAAAACGGCCTTGGCGACGGCGGATGAAGTCTGTGCGGCGAGTTCTGCCTGGGTCAACGGGCCGAGTTTGGCGGTTTGCAGACCTGCACCGCGCGCTTCCTGCTCGATGGTGCTTCCGCCGTTCACCTTGTTGCGGATCGACGTCGCCGCCTGCTGCGTCGGCACGATGAACTGTGTCACCGTGCGGCGCTCGGTTGCCGCGAACTGCTTGCGATTGGCGTTGTAGTAGTCGGCGATTTCCTTGTCGGTCGGTTCGCCCCGGGTGCCCAGATCGTCGATGCCGAAAGTGGCATAGCGGATCGAGCGGCGCTCGGGCCGGACATAGTCGCCGCGATTCTTGTCGTAGAATGCCTTAAGTGCTTGGGCCGAAGGGTCCGAGCTTGGTGCGAAAGCGGTGCTGGGAATGACCGCGATCGATCCGCTGCGGGTTTCCTTGAGCAGCGCGGCATATTGGTTGGCGAAGCTGGGAGGCGCTTTAGCGCCGAACGACGCAGGCAGGAGGAGTTGCCGGGCGAGCAGCCCTTCACTCAGGTCCTCGCGGACGCTGGCATCGGACAAACCCTGGCTTGCGAGCGCCTGGCGATAGGCTTCCTGGTCGAAATTGCCGTCCGATCCGCGGAACGCGGGGATTTGCAGGATCTCGCTGTTGACGAGATTCTCGCCCGCCCGCAGACCGAAATCCTCGGCGAAACCGGCAATCGCGGCGCGTTCGATCAGGGCATCGAGCACCTCGTCCAGCCCGCCTTGCTCGACATAGGCCGGCATCGACATCGTCGGGTTCTGCTGGCGCACGTTGCGCAAGGCATTGTTGGCTGCCGCCACGAGGTCCGACGAGCTGATCTTTTCATCGCCGACCACGGCGACGCGCTCACCCCCGGCGATACCGCCAAAAGTCCCGGTGCTCGCGACATCGCTGGTCGCGAAAGCGAAGCCGATCAGAATCACGAAGCCGAGAGTGATCGGAATGCCGAGCTTCGATTTGAAGAAGTTGCGGAAAAACTGCATGAAACCTGTCGATCCGTGAAAGATTGCAAGCGAATGGGTCGCCCTCGAAGGGGCGCTGTATCCGCCCTGCGACCTCGCCGCAACACTTGCCGCTTTGTTTTGACCTTCCCGCCAACTCCGGCTAGCGGACGCGTCGCCCGGCCCCATATAAGCGTGCTGCATACCTCTCTCAGAATTCGGGAAATACCTATGGCCGACCGGCCCTATATCGTTGGCAACTGGAAAATGAACGGAACGCGCGCAATGCTGGCGCAAGCCCGCTCGATCGATCGCGCGGCGCAGAACCTGATGAAGGTGGAAGTCGCGCTGGCTCCGCCGTTTACCCTGATCCACCCTGTGCACCGCGAAGCCGAACAGATCGGCGTTGGGGCGCAGGATTGCCATCCGCTCCCCGACGGGGCGCATACCGGAGATATATCCGCGTCGATGGTTGCCGACGCCGGAGCGAAGTTCGTCATCCTCGGGCATAGCGAACGGCGACAGAACCACGGCGAAAGCAACGCTCTCGTGCGCGAGAAGTGCACCGCGGCGATCGAAGCGGGCTTGCGCATTATCCTGTGTGTCGGCGAAACCGAAGAGACCCGCGACGCCGAAAAGGCGGAAGGCTTCGTAACCCGGCAGCTCAAGGCGTCCTTGCCGGAAGCGCTGGCCAGCCCCGAGGAAAGCCTGACGGTTGCCTATGAGCCTGTCTGGGCGATCGGCACCGGGCGCACACCGACGGTAGAGGATATCGGGGCCATGCACCGGGCGATCCGCGCGACGCTGGTCGAGCTCTATGGCGAGGCGCAGGGAACCGCAGTGCGCATCCTCTATGGCGGGTCGGTTAATGCCGAAAATGCCCGCGAGTTGCTTGCCGCCGATGACGTAGGCGGCGCGCTGGTCGGCGGCGCGAGCCTCACCGCAGAGAGTTTTCTCGGGATCGTCATTGCATCTGCCGAACGGCTCGACCAGCCTGGCTGAAATCCGCAATTCCCTATGCGCTTGCCGTTGACGGCTGTCATGACTACATGCGGCGCGCACACAAACAGAGACAGACCATGTTCCTTTTCCTCACCGTTCTCCAAGCCATCGTGGCTGCCGCGCTGGTTGGCGTCATTCTCATGCAGCGCTCGGAGGGCGGCGGTCTCGGCGTCGGTGGCAACCCCAACGGGATGATGAGCGCGCGTGGAGCGGCCGATTTCCTGACCCGTTCGACCAAATGGCTGGCGGTGGCGTTTGTCGTCCTGTCGATTGCGCTTGCGGCAATCGCGGCGGGTAGCGATGCAACCCAGGAGATCACCACCACGATCGACCGGACAGTCGCTCCGGCCGGTTCTGCTCCGGCACCTGCTCCCGCTCCCGGCGGCGACCCGCTCGACGGCGGCGCAAGGTAAGCAATCTTTCGTGATGCTTGTGGATTGCGGTCATTTGCCGCGCCAATCCGCTTGCGCCGAATCCGATTTGAAGCGTAAGGGCCGACTCCCATGGCGCGGTACATTTTTATCACCGGCGGCGTGGTCTCCTCGCTCGGCAAAGGTCTCATGGCGGCATCGCTCGGCGCGCTGCTGCAGGCGCGCGGCTACAAGGTCCGCATTCGCAAGTTCGACCCCTATCTGAACGTTGATCCTGGGACGATGAGCCCCTATCAGCACGGCGAAGTCTATGTCACCGACGACGGGGCGGAGACCGACCTCGACCTGGGGCATTACGAGCGCTTCACCGGGGTTTCGGCACGGCAGGCGGACAATGTCACGTCAGGCCGCATCTACCAGCAGATCATCACGCGCGAGCGGCGCGGGGACTATCTCGGCGCGACCGTGCAGGTGATCCCGCATGTGACCGATGCGATCAAGGAATTCGCGCTCGCCGACCAGGGCGACCACGATTTCATCCTGTGCGAGATCGGCGGCACGGTCGGCGATATCGAGTCGCTGCCCTTCATGGAAGCGATCCGCCAGCTGCGGAACGAGCTCGCGCCGAACCAGACACTCAGCGTGCACGTCACGCTGGTGCCTTATATCGCGGCGGCGGGCGAGCTGAAGACCAAGCCGACCCAGCATTCGGTGCGCGAACTCGCCAGCCTCGGGATCAAGCCCGACGTACTGCTGTGCCGTGCGGAGCATCCCATTCCCGAGAGCGAGCGGCAGAAAATCGCCAATTTTTGCAATGTGCGAAAGGAAGCGGTGATCCCCGCGCTTGACGCGCCGTCGATCTACTCGGTGCCCTTGCAATATCACAATGAAGGCCTCGATAGCGAAGTGCTGCGCGGGTTCGGCATAACCGACGCGCCCGAACCCGACCTTTCGCGCTGGCTGGACGTGACCGATCGCTATTTCAACCCGGAAGGCGAAGTCACCATCGGGGTGGTCGGCAAGTATGTCGGCCTGCAGGATGCGTACAAATCGCTCAACGAGGCGCTGATCCACGGCGGTCTGGCCAACCGGGTCAAGGTCAATATCCGCTGGATCGACGCCGAGGTGTTCGAAGGCGAGGAATCGGATATCGCGGCCAAACTGGAGCCGTTGCACGGCATCTTGGTGCCCGGCGGCTTCGGCGAGCGCGGCAGCGAGGGCAAGATTGCCAGCGTCCGCTTTGCGCGCGAGCGCGAGGTACCGTTTCTGGGCATCTGCCTGGGGATGCAGATGGCCTGCATCGAGGGCGCGCGCCTTGCGGGGCTGGAAAAGGCTTCCTCGACCGAATTCGGCCCGACCGATGAGCCGGTGGTCGGGATCATTACCGAGTGGATGAGCAAGGAAGGCCTGCAGACGCGCGAAGCGGGCGGTGACCTTGGCGGAACGATGCGGCTCGGTGCCTATCCGGCTATGCTTGCCGGAAACAGCCACGTCAGCACGATCTATGGCGGTGCGAGCGAGATATCCGAACGGCATCGCCATCGCTACGAAGTCAACGCGGCCTATCGCGAGCCGCTCGAACGCACCGGGCTGGTGTTTTCGGGCATGTCACCCGATGGCCTGCTCCCGGAAATCGTCGAGCGGCCCGATCACCCGTGGTTCGTCGGGGTGCAATACCATCCCGAACTCAAGTCCAAACCGTTCGATCCGCATCCGCTGTTCAGCGGCTTCATCGCTGCTGCCCTGCGACAGTCACGGCTGGTCTAAATCCGCCAATTTCATAACATACTTTATCTTTCGGCAAAAATGGCGCACAGGCGGTGCCGAGGACGTGCCTGCCATCGATTTTCGCGATGGCGGGATGCTTTCACGCAATAGGCTTGTTCCGGTCTTGACCGTCTTCTGCGACCCGGACGGTCATCTCCGGACAGGGCGGCGTACAAGCGTCGCGGGGGCGGACCTTCGGGTTCGCCCCCTTCGCTTTTCAATGCATCCCAAGAAGCGGCCCGCCCCCACCGGCGGCGGGAGCGGGCCGGATCCCAAGCCGTCGTGCGGGCGTTCAGGCGGCGTTCGCTTCGTCGTTCGCCTTGCTGCCCTCGATCACCGAAAGGCCGGACTGGCCGTTCACGGCGATTTTCTTGGGCTTCATCGCCTCGGGCACTTCCCGGACCAGATCGATGACCAGCAGGCCGTCTTCCAGATCGGCGTTTTCGACGCGGACGTAGTCGGCCAGCTCGAACCGGCGTTCGAAGCCGCGATTGGCGATGCCGATGTGTAGCATCTCGCCGGCGATGTCGCTTTCATCGCGCTTCTTCCCCTGCACCACGAGCAGGTTCTGCTGCGCGGTTATGTCGAGGTCTGCGGGTTTGAAGCCGGCGACGGCTAGCGTGATGCGGTACTCGTCATCGCCGCGGCGCTCGATGTTGAAGGGGGGATAATTGTCGCCGGAGTTGGCACGCGCCTGGTTTTCGAGGATATCGAACAGGCGGTCGAAGCCGACGGTCGAACGGCGATAGGGGGTGAAATCAAAACGGGACATAGATACAAATCCTCCTTTGAGCAATTTGACTGTCAGGAACGCCCGGAACCCGGCGCGCTCCTCGGAATGGTTGCAAACCCGTTGCGGCGCTTGCTTCCGATACCCAGATAGTAGACGCATTTGGCAATTCAAGACCTGTCAAGACACTGGATTTGAACGGAAATAGTATGAGCGCGCCCGAAGTTGTCATCTACACGAAATTCGGCTGCGGGTTTTGCTACCGGGCGAAGCGATTGCTCGAAAGCAAGGGTGTCGCCTTTATCGAGCATGACATCACGCTAGGCGGGCCAAAGCGCGACGAGATGAGAGAACGCGCCCCCGATGCGCGCACGGTCCCGCAGATTTTCATCGGCGATACCCATGTCGGCGGATCGGACGATTTGCACGAACTCGAACGCGACGGCAAACTCGACGCAATGCTCGCCGGTTGATGCCAAGAATTGCCATCGTCCAGACCACCACCGGGATCGACCCGGCGAGGAACGCGGACGCCCTTTGCAGTGCCTTTGCCATGGCGGCAGATGGCGGGGCGACCATGGTTTTCACGCCCGAAATGTCCGGCCTGCTGGACCAGAACCGCAAGCGCGGTGCCGGACATGTCGTCGATGAGGCGGAGAACCCGGTCTTGGCTGCTGCCCGCGAATCTGCCGCCAGGCACGGCATCTGGATCGCCCTGGGATCGCTCGCGGTCCGCGGCGACACCGAGCGTTGGGCCAATCGCAGCTTTGTGATCGATGCGTCGGGCGCGATTGCCGCACGTTACGACAAGATGCACATGTTCGATGTCGACTTGGCCGATGGTGAAAGCTGGCGAGAGTCGAATGCCTACGCGCCTGGAAACGAGGTCGTGACGGTCGAAACTCCAGTCGGCACGCTGGGCCTGACCATTTGCTACGACATTCGCTTTCCCGCCCTGTTCGACGCGCTAGGCCGCGCCCGGTGCGATGTCATCGCCATCCCAGCAGCCTTCACGCGCCCGACCGGGCAGGACCACTGGCATGTGCTGCAGCGCGCACGGGCGATCGAGGCGGGCGCATTCGTGGTTGCGGCGGCCCAAGTCGGTGAGCACGAAGACGGGCGGAAAACCTATGGCCACAGTCTGGTGATCGATCCATGGGGCAAGGTGCTGCTCGATATGGGCGGCGAAACGCCGGGCGTCGGGTTTGTCGAGCTTGACCTCGGGCGCATCGCCGAAGTGCGGCAGCAAGTCCCGAGCCTTGCCAACAGGCGCGAAATGCCCAACTAGCGGGCGATGATCGTCTTTGACCTCCATTGCGACCACGTCCACAGGTTCGAAGGCTGGTTCGGCTCGTCCGACGACTTCGCCAGCCAGCAGGATCGCGGGCTGGTCGCCTGCCCAGAATGTGGGTCTGCTTCCGTCGGCAAAGCGCCTATGGCGCCCGCAGTGCCGCGCAAAGGGAACAGCGTGGAGCAAGCGGACCATCGCACGACCGCAATGACCGGCGGCGAAATCCCGACCGAGGTGCGCCAGGCGATGAAGGCGCTTGCCCAAGCGCAGAAGAAGGCGCTGGCAAAGAGCAAATGGGTCGGAGACGGCTTCGCCGAGGAATCGCGCGCGATGCACTATGGTGAGAAAGAGCTCGAAGCGATCCACGGCAAGGCGACGCTGAAGGAAGCGAAGGAACTGCTCGACGAAGGCATCGAGGTTGCTCCGTTGCCGTTCCCGATCGCCGAGCCCGACAAACTCAATTGATTGAACCTGCCCGAAGCGCTGCTATGGAGCGCGAGGCGCGCCCGTAGCTCAGCAGGATAGAGCACCAGATTCCTAATTTGGGGGCCACAGGTTCGAATCCTGTCGGGCGCACCAAATCTCAATTCCGGCCGAAGCGCTTCCAGCCGATGAACGTCAGGAGGGTCGCCGCAGCCGAAGTCGATCCCAACAGGACGCAAATTCCGGCCCATTGGTAATGGTCGTAGACCCAGGTCCCGGCGATGCTGCCGATCCCGCCACCGATGAACATCATCACGACGTAAATCGTGGTCAGCCGCGTGCGCAGTCCCGGCTCGAGGGTCAGATAGGTCATACGGCTCGTCACGTCGATCGCCGGTCCGACGAGATTGCCGATGAACATGGGTATCAGCAGCAACCATAGCGAGCCGCCGAGGGGATAGAACAGCAGCAGGCCTCCCAGCTGGATGACTGCGAACACCAGACGCGCCTTGCGCGCGCCGATGTGGTCTGCCCACCGGCCGAGGCGCGGGGTGGAGGCGATGCTGACCGCAGCAATCGCGGCGAGATAGCCCACTGTATCGACCCCGTATCCCATTTCCGGGCTGGTCAGATGCAAGGCAAGGCCGAGCCAGAGTGCGATGAACGAACCGAAATTGAGCGCCTGGATTGCGCCTGACAACAGCACTTCGGGGTGCTGCCGCATCAGCGGAAAGAGCGAGAGAACCAGTCGGTGGTAGGGGGTTCCGCCGGACGAACCTGTCTGTCGTTCATGCATCAGGAATGGCAGGGCAAGGGTGATCGCCGCCATCAACCCGGTCGCGATCCAGTAGACCACGCGCCAGCCATAGAGCTCGGTCACGATCCCCGCACCGACCCGGGCGATCAAAATTCCGAGGATCACGCCCGCCGTCAGCAGCGCGGTAACCTGCCCGAGACGCTCGGGCGCGACGCGCTTCGAAGCGTATGCGGGCAGGAGGTAGGGCGCGATGGTGAAGAAGCCGAGAATGGTGGACCCGGCAGTGAACAGGACGAAGTTCTGTGCCAGAGCCATGACCAGCATCGAGAGCGTCTGACCGCTCGCGAAAAGAATCGTCAGTCGCTTGTTCGAATAGCGATCCCCCAGCGGCAGCAGCAGGAAAATCCCGACGGCGAGTGCAAGCTGATTGAGTGCGGGAACCAGTCCGATCTCGGCATGGCTGACCCGAAAATACGCCGCGACGTCGCTGACGATCGGGTGGATGTAGTAGGCGTTGGCTGTCACCACCGCCGCGACCACGGTTAGCGCGATTTCCTGCGGCCGCGTCAGGCGGTGATCGGCGGTCAACGAATTCGGCCTGGTACGCACATGCAGGCGATGCTTAGGTGCGCCCGTTCGCGATGGCCATCGGCAAGTTGGCCATCGCCGAAACGAATGCTGTGCTGCCGCCTAGTGCGGCTTCAGCACATAGACCGGGCCGATATCGACCGCCTGTTCCATCTCGCCGAGTTCGATCACCACTTCGCCCGTGCCGGGGGCAACCGCTGCGGGCGCGCGGGTCTTCACGCGGATCAGCTGCCAGTTCGGCCCGACTTCCATCCGGTTCTGGGCGAAGCGGGATCTGGCTCCTTCCCCATGTTCCACGCTGATGCCGATCATCGCCCGTCCGGTCGGGGTCGCGGCGGAAACGGTGCGCGCGGCAATGGCGATCTGGAATTCGTCCCCTTCGGCGAGAGCCTCGCCGATCGGAACCCTGGCGGTGACGCCTGACCCGGTGGCGGAACTGGCTGTCGAGACAAGCTTGGTCGCCTTGCCCAGCCAGATTCCCGGTTCATCGCGTGGCTCGCTCGATCCTGCCACGGCCGTGATTGCCCACTCGCGCGAGCGCGGATCGTTCAGCAATTTACCCTGGCCCGCCAGCGGCGGAGGGATGAGGTTTTCGGCCGTCGGTGCCGGTGCGGCAGGGGCTGGGGCAGGGGTGCCTGCGATCGTCGATGCCCCGCTCACGATGATGGCTTGGCCAATCTCTAGGACTTGTTTGGTCCGGCCGAACTGGATGGCGACGATGCCGTCCTTGCGGCGTAGCTTTTGCTCGACCGGGGCGGTTACCTCGTACCAGTCCCATTCGGTTCCGATCTCGAGGGTCTTCTCGCCGAAGCCGGGGTAGGGCGGGGCATCCTGCTGGAAGCGGACACGTACGACGCCTTTGCCGTCGGGCGTGCTGGCCTCGACGGTGCGGGCCCAGAAGCCGATGGTGACCACATCGCCCCGTTCGACATCTCGGATCAGCGGGATGTTGGTCCCCGATGTGTAGATGAATTCGGTCGCCCGGTTGATGTGGAACCGCCGCGCGGCCCCGCCGCCGGGAATGCTCTCGTCGATGATCGATTCGGCGTAGAAGTCCGGCCCGTAGCTGTCCCAGTCGATCCGCGACGGATCACTTACGAGCACTCCCGGGAGTTGTTCGTCGAGCGCCTTGAGTTCTGGCGAGAGCGACTGCGCAATTGCAGGTGACGGTAGCATCGCAGCAACCGCCAATGCCGACAGCGTGGCGAGCAGCGTGTGCCCGATTTTCCGGGAAGATCTGTGTTGCACTCGAGTTCTCCGCTCCCAACCGAGATTGAGAACGTTAACATTCCGCCAGACAGAAATGCAAGAGTGAAAAAGGGTGAGGCTTACGCCTAGAATTCCGAGGCTGAGTCAGCCGACCCCGTGTTCCTTGCGTGCAATCTCGTGCAGCCAGTCGGCGTGGCGCGGGGCCTTCTTGGTCTGGCTCCATTCGTCGAGCATCATCGGAGCAACCCGCTTGAGCTCGGCATACTGCTCGTCGGTGCCGATATCGGTCGCTAGTTCGACCCGGTGGCCGTTGGGATCGAAGAAATAGATCGACTTGAAGATGCCGTGATGCGTCGGGCCGAGCACGTCGATCCCGAGACCATCGATATGGGCCTTCGCAGCCAGCAGTTCCTCTTCGGAACCGACCTTGAACGCGAGATGCTGGACCCATTCGGGGGTATTCGCATCGCGACCCATCTCGGGCTGGTTGGGCAGCTCGAAGAATGCAAGGATGTTGCCGTTCCCGGCGTCGAGGAATACGTGCATATAGGGATCGTACGCACCGGTAGAAGGCACGTGATCCTCTGCAAAGGCCGTGGTGTAATCCATGCCCAGCACTTTGCCGTACCACTCGACGGTCTCTCTCGCGTCCTTGCAGCGATAAGCGGTGTGGTGGATGCCGCCCAACTTGACAGGATGAGCAGTCATTCCGCCGGCTCCTCGATCTTGAGCGCGCCGCGCTTGATCTGGTCGCGTTCCATGCTTTCGAACAGGGCCTTGAAGTTGCCTTCGCCGAAGCCCTCGTCGCCCTTGCGCTGGATGAATTCGAAGAACACCGGCCCAACTTGCGCCTCGGCGAAGATCTGGAGCAGGAGGCGGGGCTGGCCGACTGAGCCATCCTCATTTTTTGTGGTCCCGTCGAGCAGGATCCCGCGCGCCTTCAGCTCGTCGGCCGGCTCGCCGTGGCCCGGCAGGCGCTCGGCCAGCATCTCGTAATAGGTTTCGGGCGGCGCGGTCATGAAGGGCACGCCGAGCTGCTTGAGATTGTCCCAGCAGGTGAGCAGGTCGTCGCAGATCAGTGCGATATGCTGGATGCCTTCACCGTTGAACTGCTTGAGGAATTCCTCGATCTGGCCCTTGCCGCCTTCGCCTTCCTCGTTGAGCGGGATGCGGATCTTGCCGTCGGGCGCGGTGAGCGCCTTGGAGGTGAGACCGGTATACTCGCCCTTGATGTCGAAGAAGCGGATCTCGCGGAAGTTGAACAGCGTTTCGTAATAGTCCGCCCAGTACTTCATCCGGCCGTTGTAGACGTTGTGGGTCAGGTGATCGATCAGCTTGAAGCCCGCGCCGACCGGGTGCTTGTCGGCGCCCGGCAGGTATTCGAAGTCGATATCGTAGATCGACAAGCCCTGGCCATCGTCACCCTCGTAGCGATCGATCAGGTAGACGATCGCGCCGCCGATGCCGCGAATGGCGGGGATATGCAGTTCCATCGGCCCGGTCTGCACCGCCACCGGTTCCGCTCCGCGTGCGAGCAACTCGGCATAGGCCTTGCGCGCGTCGCGGACGCGGAATGCCATACCGCAGGCAGACGGCCCGTGTTCGCGGGCGAAGAACCAAGCCGCGCTCTTGGGTTCATAGTTGAGGATCAGGTTGATCTGCCCCTGCCGCCACAGCTGCACGTCCTTCGAGCGGTGGTTGGCGACGTGGGTGAAGCCCATGGCTTGGAACACCGGCTCTATCGCGCCCCTCTCCGGGGCGCAGAACTCGACGAACTCGAAACCGTCGAGGCCGATGGGATTCTCGAAAAGATCGGGCATGGGCTGGTTTCCTCTCAAACTGGTTTCAGTTGTAACCAATTGCCGGGTGAATTGCAAGCTTGCTTCCCGTTTGACTCGTCGTCGCGCACCGCTAATCGATCCAGCGGTAACGTCGAGAGGTAAGCATATGCACGAACGCGAGGATCTCGCCGAAATTCGCCGGGCGGTTCGCGCGCTGTGCGAGGAGTTTCCCGGAGAGTACTGGCGCGAAAAGGATCGCGAGCGTGCCTATCCCGGCGAATTCGTCGATGCGCTGACCCGGGCCGGTTTCCTCGCAGCACTGATCCCGGAGGAATACGGCGGCAGCGGCCTCAAGCTCGATTCCGCGGCGGTGATCATGGAGGAAATCCAGGCCGCCGGCTGCAATGGCGCGGCCGCCCATGCGCAAATGTACGTCATGAACACGCTGCTGCGCTACGGCAGCGAGGAGCAGAAGCGGACCTATCTGCCCCGCATCGCGGCGGGCGAGTTGCGCCTGCAGGCCTTTGGTGTTTCGGAACCCACCAGCGGGACCGATACGCTTTCGCTCAAGACCCGCGCCGTGCGCGAGGGCGACGAGTACGTGATCAACGGCCAGAAGATCTGGACGAGCCGCGCCGAGCATTCGGATCTCATGGCCTTGCTGGCCCGCACCACCTCGCGCGACCAGGTGGCGAGCAAGACCGAAGGCCTCTCGCTGTTCCTCGTCGATATGCGAACAGCGGTCGGAAACGGCATGACGATCAAGCCGATCCGCACAATGATGAACCACTCGACGACCGAGGTGTTCTTCGACGACCTGCGCATTCCCGCCAATGCGCTGATCGGCGAGGAGGGGAAGGGGTTCCGTTACATCCTTTCAGGGATGAATGCCGAGCGTATCCTGATCGCCGCCGAGTGCATCGGCGATGCGAAGTGGTTCATTGAGCGAGCAACCGGTTATGCGAAAGAGCGCAGCGTATTCGGCGCGCCGATCGGGAAAAATCAGGGAATCCAGTTTCCTATCGCGCGTTGTTACGCCCAGATGCGTGCGGCAGAGCTGATGGTCCACCACGCCGCCGAGGTGTATGACCGGGGTGGGAATGCGGGTGCCGAAGCCAATATGGCAAAGATGCTCGCTTCCGAAGCGAGCTGGGCCGCGGCGGACATGTGCGTTCAGACGCATGGCGGTTTCGGGTTCGCCGAGGAATACGATGTCGAGCGCAAGTTCCGCGAGGCGCGGCTCTATACGGTCGCGCCGATATCGACCAATCTGATCCTTAGCTATCTGGCCGAGCACGTGCTGGGTCTCCCGCGTTCCTACTGAAATTTAGAAATACCGCTTGATCTGTTGTATTAACTGTGATTCTAGTGCCGTCGTGACACGTGAGGGACATCGGATCAGGCTACGGAGGGAGCAGGTCGTGCAAGTCGCGGCGCTGTGCCTACTGCTATTGCTTGCCGGCCTTGCGATTGCAGGCCCCAGCGGCCTGCTTGCATGGAGCGAAAATTCGCGTCTGCTCGAACAGCGCAATGCTCAGCTTGTCGCGCTGGTCGAGGAACGTGACCGGCTGCAAAACCTCGTCGATCTGCTCAACCCCCAACAGGCCGATCCCGACCTTGTCAGCCAATTGTTGCGGCAAAACCAGAACATGGTCCACCCGGACGAGGTCGTACTGACTTTGCCGGAAGCCGAATAGACGCTTCTTTCCAATCGTTCCATTGCGGGATTTCGTATGCATGGGCCATCGGCCCGTTGCGTGACGCTACGTCTTGGGCCAATAGGCTGTCACGAGCCTCAAACGGCCCCATGACAAAAACAGGGATGATGCGCCTTGGCAAAAGAATCTCGGACCAGGAAATCCACCGCGAAAACGACCGCTACGGTGGAGGCCAAGCCTACGGCAGCACCAGACGATTTCATTCTGCACTCCCTGCAGGAAACGCATGAAAAGTCGCGCAAATACGACGCCAGCCTCGAGGAAATGCTGCATTTCTACGAGCAAATGCTGCTTATCCGCCGGTTCGAAGGAAAGGCCGGGCAGCTCTACGGTCTGGGCCTGATCGGCGGCTTCTGCCACCTCTATATCGGGCAAGAAGCGGTTGCGGTGGGCCTGCAGTCTGCCCTGACCGAGAAGCTCGACAGCGTTATCACGGGCTATCGCGACCACGGTCACATGCTCGCCTATGGCATCGATCCAAAGGTCATCATGGCCGAACTGACCGGCCGCCAGGCGGGCATCTCCAAGGGCAAGGGCGGCTCGATGCACATGTTCAGCACCGAGCACAAATTTTATGGCGGCCACGGCATCGTCGGTGCGCAAGTCGCGCTGGGCGGCGGGCTTGCGCTGGCCCACCAGTACAACGGCGATGGCGGGATTTGCCTCGCGTATTTCGGCGACGGTGCATCGAACCAAGGGCAGGTGTACGAGACGTTCAACATGGCCGCCCTGTGGAAGCTGCCGATCGTTTTCGTGATCGAGAACAACGGCTATGCCATGGGCACGGCGGTCAAGCGCGGCTCGGCCGAAACCGAATTCCACCGCCGCGGTACGGCCTTCCGCATACCCGGAATGGATGTGAACGGGATGGATGTGCTCGAAGTGCGCAATGCGGCGGAGATCGCCTTCAAGCATGTGCGCGAAGGCAATGGGCCGGTGCTGATGGAGCTCAACACCTATCGCTACCGCGGGCATTCGATGTTCGATCCGGCAAAGTATCGCACCCGCGAGGAAGTGCAGGAGCAGCGCGACCAGCACGACCCGATCGACGGGCTCAAGAAGGTGCTCCTCGAAATGGGCAAGTCCGAGGACGATCTCAAGGCAATCGACAAGGATATTCGCAAGATCGTGGCAGAAGCGGCTGATTTTTCGGAAAGTTCGCCGGAGCCTGCGCCTGCGGAACTCTACACCGATGTGCTGGTGGAGGAGTATTGAGCCATGGCGATCGAACTCAAGATGCCCGCGCTTTCGCCGACCATGGAAGAAGGCACGCTCGCCAAATGGCTCAAGGCCGAGGGTGACGAGATCGCTCCGGGCGACATCATCGCCGAGATCGAAACCGACAAGGCAACGATGGAATTCGAAGCCATCGACGAAGGGGTCCTGACCAAGATTCTTGTCGCCGAGGGAACCGAGAACGTTGCCGTCGGCACCGTGATTGCGCTGATCGCAGGCGAAGGCGAGGAAGCGGCTGCTCCGTCTCCGGCGGCGGAGCCGGCGCCTGCTCCCGCGCCGACCCCGGCACCCGCAGCAGAACGGCCCAAGTCGGAACCGAAATCCGATCCTGCGATTCCCGCCGGTACCAACATGGCGAGCGTGACCGTGCGCGAAGCCCTGCGCGATGCGATGGCGGAAGAAATGCGCCGCGACGAGCGCGTGTTCATCATGGGCGAGGAAGTCGCGCAGTATCAGGGCGCCTACAAGGTAACACAGGGCCTGCTCGACGAATTCGGTCCGAAGCGGGTGATCGACACCCCGATCACCGAATATGGTTTCGCGGGCATCGGCACCGGCGCGGCGATGGGCGGCCTCAGGCCAATTGTCGAGTTCATGACCTTCAATTTCGCCATGCAGGCGATCGACCACATCATCAACTCTGCGGCCAAGACCAACTACATGTCGGGCGGCCAGATGCGTTGCCCGGTGGTGTTCCGCGGCCCCAATGGCGCAGCGAGCCGGGTGGGTGCGCAGCACAGCCAGAACTACGGGCCGTGGTACGCCAGCGTGCCCGGCCTGATCGTGATCGCACCCTATGATTCTTCGGATGCCAAAGGCCTGATGAAAGCCGCGATCCGCTGCGAGGATCCGGTGGTGTTCCTCGAAAACGAACTGGTCTATGGCAAGAGCTTCGAGTTGCCCGAACTCGACGATCACGTGCTGCCGATCGGCAAGGCGCGGATCGTGCGCGAGGGTTCCGATGTCACCATCGTCAGCTATTCGATCGGCGTCGGCTTCGCACTCGAAGCAGCCGAAACGCTGGCGGGCGAGGGGATCGAGGCGGAGATCATCGACCTGCGCACGCTGCGCCCGCTCGACAAGCAGGCGATTCTTGACAGCCTCGCCAAGACCAATCGCCTGGTCATTGCGGAAGAAGGTTGGCCGGTGTGCTCGATCGCGTCGGAAGTGATCGCGATCTGCATGGAGGACGGCTTCGACCATCTCGATGCGCCGGTGCTGCGGGTGTGCAACGAGGACGTGCCGCTGCCCTATGCCGCCAATCTGGAGAAGCTGGCACTGATCGATGCTGCGCGAATTGCCGAGGCAGTTCGAAAGGTTTGCTACAAGGGTTGATTAACCGACGTCGGGAGGGCGGTCAGGTCTTTCCTCCGCTCGACGATCCGCCGCCGAACCAGTTCCAGTTCCACCCGCCGGATTTCGAAGCGGGAAGGGTGGGTTTGGTCTTGTACCCGCTATAATTGGTACAGGCCGAAACGGGATCCGGATCCGCCGGATCGGCCTGATAGATCTGGGTGATGTCGCGGCTGTCGCGAACATTGAAGGACGAGAACACCGTGATTTCGCGGTCGGTGATGAACGCATCGGTCACGACTGGCTGATAGGTATAGGATATCTCGACGAAGATTACCGCCTCGCCGGGCATGGCGATAACCTGCTCGCCGGGCGGTCCCATCCCGAGAAAGGACGGGTCGCCCTTGCCGTCTCCCTCTTCGCCGTAGCTCGAAGTGAAGGCCTTCTTCCCCATGCAGCGTTGCCAGTGGATATACTGCTGGGTGCCGGTGGGGTCGTCCGGGTCAACCTCGAGGCTGCTGACAATCACCCTTCCGTATTCCATCAGGTCGATCTTGTCGCCGGTCTGCAAGTCGACGCCGTAGAGTAGATCGTTGAGATCGGCTTCATAGATCTTCCGGTCCACGAGGGTGCTCGTATCCCCCACACGAGACGCGTTGTCGGCGACATGCATTGCCGACTGACTGATCTCCATGTGAACGATGGCAAAGTTCGCCATTTCGAGGCCGTAGAGCCCCACCGTCAGCATGAGCGGCGCGGCAAGCGCGAACTCGGTCATGGCGACTGCAGCCGTGTCGCGCTTCAAGCGCCGGAGGAAACTGCGCGACACCATCAGCCGCAATTCCCGAAGCCGCTTTTTTCGATCGTCTGCGCGAAGGGCTGGTTGCGCAGCACCGTGGTCGTCGAGGTGCGGAAATTCGGCGATATGCCAATGAAGGCGGCCAGCGGGAAGGCGCGCGGATATTCTACCACGACTTCGTAAAGCACAGCATCGCGTGCGCTGCCTTGACCGCTTGTTCCGCGGTCATGGTCCCAAGTCCCGTTGCCGTTGGTATCTTCGTAGGGCTCGCCGTCATTGCAGGTACCGTCGCCATTGACGTCGGTGAAATCCTCGGGCCGCGAAACATCGCTGAATTCCGAATAGGCGGTGCGTTTGAAGGTCAGTTTGGCGTCAGGAGCGATGTCTTTCACCGCTTCGGTTACCTTGGCATCGAGCACCGCCGCGGTTGCGCCTTCGATGGTGGAATTGCGCGCGGATTGCTGGACTGCGCCGGTAAGCTGGGTGTTGGTGTACATATTGTACGACATGTCGAACAGGCCGACGAGCATAAGGCACAGCGTCGGCGCGATCAGGGCGAATTCGACCAGCGCTGCACCCTCGGTGTTGCGCCTGAGGTTGGAAAGCAGGCGGGTCATCATTCGGTGATCCGCAGGTCGGCCATCTGCTTCGCGATCGAAATGAAGGCTTCGTTCAGTTCGACCGCATTCGAAGCTTCAAAGTAATGGCCCGTCCCGGCGCAATCGACCATCGCCTGGTTGACGGTCGTCCCGAAGGCAATTGTCCACACCGTGATGTTGCGCTTTTTGGCTTCGAGGCATGCCACCTTGAAGCGCTGCTCGACATGGCTCGCGAGAGAGACCGTGTCGTCGCGACTCCACCGGCGCTGGTCGAGCGCGTCGACCCCGTAAGCACCATAGGCGATGTCGTATGGCTCGGTCTGACCGTCGGTCAGGAAAATGATGTGACGCGTGCGCGCCCCGCCGCTGGTTCCGCCGTTCTCCGACGCGAAGATCCCGGTCGGCGAGATCAGGCGGGCGCCCCAGATCATGCCGATATCGTGATAGGTCGCCCCCATCGGGATGAGCGTATCGAGATAGGCGTTGAGCTCGTCGGTCTTCATCGGCGTCAGCTTCTGCGCCTTCCCCGTGGGGCAATCGGAAAACCACCAGTTGCCGGTGTCGGCATAGTCGTTCTCCGACGTGACCTGCTTGGTCGAGATCGGGCCGGTCCCGTCCATCGCGATTTCGCGAACATAGATCTTGGCCGGGTACATCGGTCGCCATTGGGTGTCGGAATCGCCGGGTGTTGGGACGGTGTCGATGTCGAGATCCATCGCCTTGTCGAGATTGACCGCAGCGTAGTCGCTGATCTGATAGGTGCTGCGTTCCTCTACGCAGCCCTTCGTCTCGGCGCGCCAGTTGGAGACATCGCTTTCGATCGGGGCATAGAGCCACTTGGCGGTCAGTTCGGGAACGGCGGTAACCCGCTCGAAGTCCTGCACATAATCCTTGGACTCCAGGTATCGGAGTTCGCAGTTCTTGCCATTCAGAGTGGTTTGGTACCGCCGACCATTTTCGGTTCCGCGCATCGGCTGGATGGTAAGAACCGCAGGAGGAGATTTCTGAAGCTCGATGCGTTTCTTCCCGTTTTCAACCTCGGTCCAGACAAGGGTATCGGCCGGTTGCGCGCCGTCGCACGTGTACCAGCCAGCGGTGTCACCCGATCCGGATTCATGATAGGTCGCCGCATAGGTTGAAAGCAGATCCCAATTGTTCCAGTCACCACGTGTACCCGACACTTCGGTCCAGTTGCGGTCGTAGGTGTCGCCTTTGACATTGACCGCGAAGCCAGCCTCGACCCGGCTCTGGTACTCCCACTTATCCGTTACCCACTCGTCCTTGAGGAGGTGGCCCACATTCACGTTGGTGGCATAGGGCACGAAGCCATATCGAACCTCGGCGCCCGGGGCGCGGGACGATTCGAGTTCGGCATGGAAGTTCCGGATGACCTGCTTCATCGAGTCGATGCGCGAGAGCGAGTCGCCCGGATTGGTGTGGCGCATGGAACCGGTGACATCGAGCACCATCATGACATCGACAGCCGAGAAGTTGAGGTTGGACTCGCATTCGACCGCTACGGGGATTTCCTCGAAGCCAAACACGCCCATGATCGTGGTCGGCACATCGACCGAGGCCTGCCCGGAGATCGAGTAGTCACCGTTCAGCGTCATGCGGAAGTTGCGATTGTCGGTGCCGTAGATACCGCTGCGGTAATTGATGTTGAAGAAGCGGTTGCCCATGGTGGCGACATCGCTCGGGACCGAGCCTGTCACCACGGCGGTTGTGCCCAGCTTCTTGCGGGCTGCCAGCACACCGGCATCGCAGGCCTGCTGGAGGCGGCTCTCGGCCAAATAGGCGCGGCCCATATCCACACCGCCACCGACAATCCCGAGCAGCGGGAGGATGGCCGCGGCAAGCAAGGCAAGCGTATTGCCAGCCGCATCGCGCGCCAGCCTGGCCATCGTTCCAGGGGTCCGGAATGTCGGTTCATGCCCACTCATGCCACCAGCGCATACGCGCAGGAGATGGCCGCATGGCAAACGATTTTGGTTAATATTTCCGATATTTATGAAAGGCTGGCGGTTTAGGAATTGTTTAATCTTCGGGGATATTGCGGGACGCTCTCAATGGGGCAATTCCGCTTATGGCCAACGCAACTCGGACCCGATTCGCTACGCGCATCCTTGATTTGTTCAAGGAAAGCGCCGGCAACGTATTCCCGCTCGCTGCGGTGGGGCTGATCGTGCTTGCCGGCATGGTCGGCGGCGGCGTCGATATCTCGCGCGCCTACATGGCGCAGAACCGCCTCCAAAGCGCGTGCGATGCCGGGGTTCTGGCGGGCCGCAAAGCAGTCGGCAGCAACGGTTACGACGCCAATGCGGAAGAGCAGGCG
The DNA here is from genome assembly GCA_041738375.1 of Parerythrobacter sp. Lineage (GTDB taxonomy): Bacteria > Pseudomonadota > Alphaproteobacteria > Sphingomonadales > Sphingomonadaceae > Parerythrobacter_A. The sequence goes on from JBGSPZ010000013.1 coordinate 21,315, forward strand.
GACACGTTCTTCGACACCAATTTCGATGCCAGCGAACAGGGCGTGACCGGCCTGGTATTTGACACCGATTCGGAGGATGACGGCAACACCATCGAGGGCACCGCATCGGCCACCATGGAAACTGCCGTCATGAAGCTGTTCGGCTTCGAGAGCATGCCGATCGCAGTCGAATGCAGCGCCTCCATGTCGATCGGCAACAGCGATGTGATGATGGTGCTCGACACCACCGGGTCGATGGACTGGGCAGTGAGTAGTTCCGACAGCACCAAGCGTATCGTTGCGCTGCGTTCCGCGATGAAGAGCTTCTTCGACACGCTGGATACTGCCGCATCGGGCGGCAATGGCCGCATTCGTTATGGCTTCGTGCCCTACAGCTCGGCGGTCAACGTCGGCCAGCTGTTGTACGATGAAGACCCGTCATATCTCGCCGACAGCTGGACCTACCAGTCGCGCGAACCCCAGTATCGCACCGTCACGCACCAGACGCTGTCGGGCTACAAGCCACCGTATTACACCAGCGATACCGGCTACAGCAACATCAGCAACGGTAGCTGGTATTACTACGGCAGCAACAATTACAAGAACAAGAACACTTGCGAAGACAACATGCCCTCGGCCACCAACTGGGCCAACCAGGGGAGCAGTTCGACCGACACCACAACCTATATCGATTCGCAGCAACGGCGCATTACCCGCACGACGGTGACGCAAGGCCAGCGGCGGACCGAATACGATTGCTACAAGAGCAGTGGTCGCTGGTACGTCATCTATCGCAACCAGGATCGTGACTATTACCAGCACAGCTACGCGATCGAGGATCCGATCTTCACCACCACGACGACAAGTGTGTTCGACCACTGGTCGTACAAGGCGGTCGCTTACGACACGAGCTCGTTCAAGACATTTGCCGCGGTCAATACGCCGACCGGCACCGACGGTGCCAATGCCAGCTCCACCTGGGCCGGATGCATCGAAGAGCGCAGTACCGTGTCGGACGATACATTTAGCTTCTCCAAGATCAGCGGCATGTCTCCAGCTGCGGCATTTGACCTCGATATCGATTCGGCGCCTGACAGTGCATCGACGAAATGGGGTCCGATGTGGAACCAGATCAGCTATTACCGGACAACCAGCAACGGGAACTATCTGACCAGCGCGTCGACTTCGGACTACGGCCGCAAAGCAAGTTCGGCCTGCCCTGTCGGGGCACGGCTCTTCGCCGAGATGACCGAAGAGGAGTTCGATGCCTATGCCGATTCGCTTACGCCCAACGGCGCGACCTATCTCGACATCGGCATGATCTGGGGTGCCCGGCTCTCATCGCCCGACGGGATCTTTGCCGACAACGTGAATGATGCTCCGGCGAACGGCGGGTCGGTCGCCCGGCACATCATCTTCATGACCGACGGCGAGATGGACACGAGCTATACCACGCACACCAGCTACGGTATCGAGTATCACGACCGGCGCATCACCGACGACGGCTATTCCGAGCAGGACGAGCGTCACAGCTCTCGCTTCCTCGCCGTGTGCGAAGCCGCAAAGGCCAAGGGTATTCGTATCTGGGTGATCGCTTTCGGCGCCGCACTCACCTCGGACCTCGAAACCTGTGCGTCGCCGGACAGCTCCTTCACCGCAGCCAACTCGGCATCGCTCAATGCAGCGTTCCAGTCGATCGGCAAGGTCGTCGGCGAGCTGCGGGTGACGCAATGACGGGGCGCAAGCGCATTCCTCTTGCCCGACTGTTGCGGGATGATAGCAGCGGTGCCGCGCTCATGGAGTTCGGCCTCGTCGCGCCGATCTTCCTGTTCCTCCTGCTCTCGTTGTTCGATCTCGGGCAGTGGATGTACGCCCGCTCGATCCTCGACGGAGCGGTTCAGGTTGCGGCGCGTTCCAGCTCGTTGGAGGTTGGCGACACGACCGCCGCTGACGCCCATGTGTCGGAAATGGTCAAGCGCATCACGCCCGATGCGACCGTGGTTGCAAGCCGCGTGAGCTATTTCGACTTCGCCGATGTCGATCGTGCCGAGAAATGGAACGACGAGGACAACAGCGGCGACTGCAACGACGGCGAGGCCTTCACCGACGAGAACGGCAATGGCAGCTGGGATGCCGATATCGGCGTGAGCGGCAACGGCGGTGCCGGAGATGTCGTGGTGTATACCGTGACGGTAAACTACGAGCCGTCTTTTGCGATGCCGTTGCTCCCGCATATCGGTGACACGCGCACCCTCGAATCGACCGCAATGACCAAGAACCAGCCGTTCGCGCTGCAAACAGGCTATACGGCGGAGGCTGGCACATGCGAATGAGCCGGGGAGCCATTGTGCGCCTGTGGCGCTCGACCGATGCCATCGCAATGACCGAGTTTGCGTTCGTGCTGCCGGTCCTGCTGACGATGGGGCTGTACGGGGCGGAGATCGCCCGGATGGCGATGACGCGCACGCAAATCAGCCAGATTGCCCTCTCGGTGGCGGACAACGCTTCGCGTCTGGGTCAAACCGACAATAGCGGCGTCACGCCGACGATCACCGAAACCGATGTTGATGCCATCCTCGACGGCGCAATCCGCCAGGGCTCGTCGATCGACCTTGAGGAGAATGGGAGGATCATTCTCTCCAGCCTCGAATTCGACGAATTCTCGAACCGTCAGTACATCCATTGGCAACGCTGCCGCGGCGACGCCGAAATCGATTCCGAATATGGTGACGATGGTGCCAACAGCGGTCTTACTGGCGCGGTCCTGACCGGAATGGGAAGCGGGTCGTCGAAGGCGACCGCAAGCCCGGGAACCGCAGTCATGTTCGTCGAAGTTGAGTATACCTATAGCGCGTTGTTCGAGAATCCCTTCGGCTCTGGCGACCAGACCCTTCGCTCGGAGGCAGCTTTTCTGATCAGAGACGACCGCAACCTGACACCTGGCCTCACCGGCGGAAGCAGCAACTCGGAGTGTGACTAGGGCTCCGGCTTGACTCGCACGCTGGGCGAAGCCACGCGATTGCGATGGAACTGCCGCCCTTCGATGCGCTTCCGCTTCCGCAGCGCCTCGCGCTGGCACATGCTCCCGCAGACTTGAGACCTGCTGCAGTCGCCGCTTTCGCGCTCGACGCGCGCCTGGCAAAGTTCGTCGCCAAGGCGAGCGAGCCTCTCGTCGGGCAGCTCCGGCTTGCCTGGTGGCGGGAGCAATTGGGCAAACAGACAAAAGACAGGGTTGCAGGGGATGCGATCCTTGACAGTCTGTCATCGCATTGGGGGGCAGCGAGCTGCGAGCTGACCGGGCTGGTGGAAGGCTGGGAACGGATGCTGGGCGATCCTCCTTTGCCGGAGGATGCCATCATCGAGTTCGTCGGTGGACGGGCGGCGATTTTTGCCGGACTCACGACGCTGGCTGGTTGCAAAGGTAGCGCGGCCACCGCACTTCAGCTTGGCCATCATTGGGCAATGGCTGATATGTTGGCTCACATCGCTGGACCGGATCGCGATGCGATCTTGGCCAATTTGCCGACTCAAGCGCCCGTTGGCGATGCTCGACTGCCCCGCAAGCTGCGCCACCTCTCCATACTCGGTTCGTTGGGATGCAGGGCATTGACGCGCGGTGGGGGCCCCTTGATTGCCGGTCGGCGCGACGTGCTGCATATCATGCGGCTTGGCATGTTCGGTCGCTAGGCTATTCTGCGGCCGTCGCAGGAGGGTTTCGCATGAACCGGATTTTTCTTGGCGCATTCAGTGCTCTGGTACTCGTCGGCGTCGGCCTGTTCTGGTGGCAGGGCAGGGCGGAAGTCGAGCAGGGCGCGCCGCCGCCCGATCCCGCCACGCTTGCCGATCCAAACGCGGAGCCGGAAATTCCGGTGGCCGACGTCGGCGAAATGCGCGGACCCGCTCCTCCGGTAGCGTCCGAGCTTTCGCGAGAGCAGCGGCGATTTTTCCGCTACGATCGCAACCGCGACCTGCGCGTTACCCGCAACGAGATGCTCGCCACCCGGACCAATGATTTCCGCAAGCTCGACAAGGACGGCAACAACTTGCTGACCTTCGAGGAATGGGCCGTGACCACCGCGACCCGGTTCGACCAGGCCGACGCCAACAAGGATCGCGAATTGTCGCAGGCCGAGTTTGCCAGAACCGCCCCCAAGCGCAGCGCGCGCAGACCGGCGTGTCGCTGCTAGGCCGGAACCCGCTCCAGCGATTGCATCCATACGCCGAAGTCGGCCTTTCCGCGCGAGGTATAGGCCTCCTTGCGTGATTTCTTCTTCACCTCGTGCATCGGTTCGAACAGCCCGAAATTTACATTCATCGGCTGGAAGGTCGCAGCCTCCGCATCGCCGGTAATATGGGCCAGCAGCGCACCCATCGCAGTCGTGCGCGGCGGCGAAATCCAGCGATGTCCGGCCAATTCGGTTGCCGTCATTGTCCCGGCTAGCAAACCGATCGCCGAACTCTCGACATAGCCCTCGCATCCGGTGATCTGTCCGGCGAAGCGGATATGCCCTGCATTTTTCAGGCGCAGCTGCCTGTCGAGCACGATCGGCGAATTGATGAAAGTGTTGCGGTGCAGCCCGCCGAGCCGCGCAAACTCGGCATTCCCGAGGCCCGGGATCGTGCGAAACAGCTCGGTCTGCGCGCCGTATTTCATCTTGGTCTGGAAGCCGACCATGTTCCACAAGGTGCCGAGCTTGTTGTCCTGCCGCAACTGGACCACGGCGTAAGGCCAGCGGCCTTGCGGAAACTCCGGCGTCACATCGCGCGGATTGTCCAGCCCGACCGGCTTCATCGGTCCGAAGCGCAGGGTTTCGACCCCGCGCGCAGCCATCACCTCGATCGGCATGCAACCATCGAAATAGGGCGTGTCGGCTTCCCATTCGCGAAATTCGGTTTTCTCGGCGTCGAGCAGACCCTGATGGAACGCGAGGTACTGCTCCTTCGTCATGGGGCAGTTGATGTAGTCGCCATCCTCGTTGGACGCTTCGTTCCTCTTGTTCCAGCGTGACTGGATCCAGCAAATGTCCATGTCGATGCTGTCGCGATGGACGATCGGGGCAATCGCATCGAAAAAGGCGAGCCGATCCTGTCCGGTGGCCGCGACGATGCTTTCGGCGAGCGATTGCGCCGTCAGCGGTCCGGTGGCGACGATGGTCAGCCCGGCTTCGGGAAGCCTGTCCACCTTCTCGCGCACGATGGTCACCTTCGGGTGCTGTTCGAGCGCCTTCTGGACCTCTGCGGAAAACACGTCGCGATCGACTGCCATCGCCGATCCGGCCGGAACACGGGCCACCTCGCCAGCCCGCATCACCAGCGAATCGAGCCGCCGCATCTCGTGATGCAGCAGACCCACGGCGTTGCGTTCGTCGTCATCGGACCGGAAGCTGTTCGAACAGACGAGTTCGGCCAGACCATCGGTCTGATGGGCAGGCGTGGTCTCACCCGTGCCGCGCATTTCCGACAGGCGCACGCGGTGGCCGCGCTGCGCCAGCTGCCACGCAGCTTCGCAACCTGCGAGCCCGCCGCCAATGATGTGAACATCGTAATCCATGGCTTGCCCATAGTGCCCGGGCCGCGTTCGGCAACACCCTGTCGTCTTGGCGGCAAAAAGTCGCTACCGCGCCAACGACAATAGCAATTCCGCGTCGGAGCCTTCCTCACACCATGACCCAAAACGCATTGGAACGGGCCTATGCTGCGCGGCAAGGGGGTGACGATGCAGTCGCTGAGGCGCTTTGCAGGTCGATTCTGAATGGCGATCCCGGGAACTTTGCCGCGCGCAGCCTGCTCGCAGTTTGTCTCGCCGAGCGGGGTGAGATTGCCGACGCCCGCCCACTCGCGGAGCAAGCGGCGGAGTCCGATCCCGACAATTGGCGTTTCTTGCTCAATCTGTCCGTCATCCGCGAGATCGACGGGGATGCAGAAGCAGCGCTCGATTATGCGCGAAAGGCGACCGGCCTGGCTCCCGAACGGTTCGAAGCCTGGGGGCGCCTGGGCGATCTCGCGGGTACACAGGGAAGGTTCGATGAAGCGACCCTTGCGCTCGACCGGGCGTCTGATCTGAACGAGAGCCACCCCGCCCTTGCGCTGCGTCTTGCGGGTGCAGCTTTCGAAACCGGGAAGCTCGATATCTGCGAGAAGGCGATCGGCCGGTTCGAGCGGATTGTGCCACAGCATCCCGAAGCCCTTCGCCTGAATACCCACCTGCTGCGAAAGCGCGGCGATCGCGCGGGATATGCTGAAGCGGCGTCACGCTGGCTTGTTGCCGAGCCAAGCGACCCTGCTGCGCGTGTCGCGCTGGCACATGCGTTGGCACAGCGGGAGGACTATGACGGCGCAGTCGAAACCTATCGCCCATTGGTCGAAGCCTATCCCGACGACGCGACCCATGCCGCCGCTCTGGCGCAATATCTGCTGTGGGCCCGTAAATTCGATGCGGCGGAGCACCTGTTTCTGCGGGCATTGGCACTCGACCCAAAGCACGGAGACGCTGCCGCGGGTCTGGCGCGCCTTCATGTCTACCGGGGAGAGATGGAGAGCGCCGAGCGATTGGCCCGCCAGGCAATCGCATCCGATCCAACCAATGTAGAAGGCTATGCACAGCTTGCTTTGGCGACCAATTCGGCCCTCTCGGAGGATGAGCTCCAGCATTTGCGCGCCTTGGCCGATGACCCCAGGATTGCGTCCGAGCATCGGGTTATTGCGGGGTTCACGGCGGGTGAGGTTCACCACCGCCGCAAGGAGCATCGCGAAGCATTCGACAGCTGGGCGAAGGCGAATGAACTGAAGCGCACCGGCAGCGGCGATGCTTCGTCCATGCACTACAACCAGGAAGAGGCAGAGCGATGGAGCGAGCGGCTGTTGACTGTGTTTCGCGAAGTTCCGCGTGTGCGGGCCACCCCCGTGGATGGCCAGCCCACGCCTTTGTTCGTGGTCGGCATGCCGCGTTCGGGGACGACCTTGCTCGATGTCGCGCTTGCAGCACACCGCGATATTTCTTCCGGCGGCGAGCTCCCTGCGATGCCCGGTATTCTGGAGCAGTTCATGGAATGGGCGAGGGCGGAGAATTGGCTGGGAGGCACGATTCCGGGGCCGGTCACCGACGCGATGCGCGCGGCCTATGTCTCGCAGTATACCCGTTACGGAATCGCGGAAGCCAAATACGTGGTCGACAAGCAGCCGCTGAACTTCCAGTCGGTAGGTCTGATCCGGCACCTGTTTCCCGCCGCTCCGATCATCCACATCCGCCGAAACCCGCTGGAAACCGGCTTTTCCATCTTCCGCAAGAACTTCACCCGATCGTGGACGTTTTCGACCTCGCTTGAAGATATCGGTCATTTCTACGGTCAGTATGTGCGCATTACCGACCGCTGGCGCGAAGCTCTGGGCAATGCATGGGCCGAAGTGCAGTTCGAGACGCTTGCTGCCGAATTCGAACCGCAGATGCGCCGCATCGTCGAGCATATCGGCCTCGATTGGGATCCAGCGTGCCTCGACTACCACCAACGAACCGCTATCGTGACGACCTTGAGCTCGACCCAGATCCGTAAGCCGCCGTCGACCGATCACCTAGATTCCACCTCGCCTTATACGCAGCAACTTCAACCGCTCAGATTCTCTCTCGAGCAGGCCGGTGTCGCGGTTTCCTCATCGAAGCATGGATAGATGAAAGCCCGGCCTTGCGCTCACCGACCGCCGGGCTCTAGCGGAACTGCAAGGGGATAGCGCGATGTCCAGACATGCATTGGCCGAACATCGACCGTGGCTGCTCGCGAGCCTTGCCGCTTCGCTGGCCTATTACGTGGTCACCAAGAGGTGGATTCCGGGCGATCCCATGCCCGAGCTCTATCTTGCCATCCTCAAGGGGGCTGGGGTTGGGTTCCTCGCCGTCTTCGCTTGGGTTCGCCACCCGGAAAACGACGCGAAGGTGATTGCCCTTGTCATGGCGCTTGGTGCCTTGGGAGATGCCCTGCTCGATCTGTTCTTCGAGGTAGGAGCGGGGTTCTTCCTCGCGGGGCATCTCGTGGCTTGCGTTTTCTATCTCCGTCATCGCCGCGCGCAATACGGTGCAAGCCAGATCGGTGCAGCCTTCGCCATACTGGTCATGACGCCTGCAGTTTCATGGTTGCTGACCAAGGACCCGCTGGTCCTGCTCTATTCGGTCGGTCTCGGCGCGATGGCAGCGACGGCTTGGGCTAGCCGCTTTTCGCGTTACCGGGTCGGTCTGGGCGCAGTGCTTTTCGTTATCTCGGACTGGCTGATTTTTGCCCGGATGGGGATTGCAGATGCGGGGCCATTTGCCGATTGGCTCGTCTGGCCAATCTACTATTCGGGGCAATTCCTGATCGCTACCGGCGTGATCCAGGCCCTGCGCAGCGACATGGCGGACCGCTAGCCGTTCCAGGCAGCGATGGTGGTGCGATGGAGTTCGCGTCGGTGGCCTTCATAGCCGCCGCTTGCGCGGTGCAGGACCGAGCGATTGTCCCATAATACCAGCATGCCGGGTTCCCATTTGTGCCGATAGACGAATTCGTCGCGGACCTGCCACTGGGCCAGCTCCGATAGCAATTCGAACGCTGATTGCTGATCCATGCCTTCGATGCCGATAATGTATCCCAGCGTCGAGAAAATCGCTTCCTCGCCGGTTTCGGGATGGCGCTGGACAAGAGGATGGCGTTCGACCTTGCGCGCGCTTTCGTCGGGGCGGATCGCCATCGAACGGCCCGTGTCCTTCTCGCCATAGGTGCCATCTGGCGCATAAGCGAGTTGGGCCGAATGGAGCGCCGTCAACGCCCGCAGTTCCGACTTTCGATCGTCTGGAAGATCGGCAAACGCTGCGACCTGGTCTGCGAAAAACGTATCGCCGCCAACCGGCGGAATGTCGATGGCCAGTAGACAGGTCCCGGCAGGTGGGCGGGGCAGAAAGCTCCAGTCGCTGTGCCAGTTTTCGGCGAACAGCGGCGTTGTCTCGTCAGCCTCGCGCAGGATCGCGGCGATATGCTCGCGTCCTTCGATCGGGCGAAGAACGGGTCCTCGCCAAAGCCGCCCATCGCAACGGTGAACCGCTCGAGTGCATCGTCATCCATCGACTGGCCGACAAAGGCCAGTATACGATGATCAAGCCATGCCGACCGGATTTCACCGATCAAATCATCGTCGAGTTTTCCCGAGAGGTCGACGCCGCTCACATATGCGCCACACGCCTGTCCGCTCGGTTCGACGATGATCGTCATTCGGGTGGATTCTCGCCCAGGTTGCTGTCGCGATCAAGGGTGGTCTCAGGGGTGGTGACCTGGCTCTCACGTGCCGCAAGCTCTTCCGCGATTGCTTCTTCGGCCTCGTTCTCCGGCTCTTCCTGCTCGTCGATCAGCGCCGCTCCGACGATCTGCTCCCCTGCAGCAACATTGAAGATGCGAACCCCGGAGGAATTACGTCCGATGACGCGGAAGCCGCCCGGGTCCTCGCCTTCCAGCAAGTGCCGCATCTGGATCGGCATCCGGATCAGCTTGGCCTGATCGGTCACCAACATAAGCTGTGAACCGTGCCGAACAGGGAAACTCGCCACCACAGGACCGTTGCGGTCGGGGTTGCTTTCGGGCGTGCCGATATTGGTCAGCCCTTGGCCACCGCGACCGATGGTGCGGTATTCGTAGGAGGACGAAATTTTGCCATATCCGTTGGCGGTGATGGTCAGAACGAACTCCTCACCCTTGGCCATTCGCTCCACTGTCTCGGCATCGAGCGCCTGTTCGGCATCGTTGTCCTTCCATGGCGCGGCGCGAAGGTAGGCATCGCGCTGTTCGGTGGACCATTGGCCCGCGTCGAGCACGGCCATGGATACGACCTTCTGGCCTTCCTTGAGCTTCATCCCGCGAACACCGATACCGGTCCGGCTCTTGGTCTCGCGTGCGTCGGTGGCAGAAAAGCGGATCGCCTTGCCGCTGTCGGAAGCGAGAAAGATCTCCTGCTCCTCGGTCAACAGCTCGACCCCGATCAGCCGGTCGCCCGACCCCTCGACGAAGCCCATCGCGTACTTACCCGCCGTCGGTACATTGGCGAAGGCATCCATCGAATTGCGCCGGACCATGCCCTGTTCGGTCGCGAACACGATGTTGAGCTTGCCCCATTCGTTCTCGTCCTCGGGAAGGGGTAGGACATTGGTCACCCGCTCCTCATCGCCCAGCGGCAGGAGGTTGACCATCGGGCGGCCCTTGGTCTGCGGCCCGCCTTCGGGCAGCCTCCAGACCTTCAGGCGGTAAACCCGCCCGGTGTTGGTGAAGAACAGCACCGGATTATGGGTCGAGGTGACGAACATCTCGACCACCGCGTCTTCGTCCTTCGTGGCCATGCCGCTACGCCCCTTGCCGCCGCGCGCCTGCGCGCGGAAGGCTTGCAACGGGGTGCGCTTGATGTAGCCGCCGTGAGTAACCGTGACGACCATCTCTTCGCGTTCAATCAGGTCCTCGTCTTCGAGGCCGTCCCATGCGGGCGCGATTTCCGACAGGCGCGGGGTGGCGTAGAGCTGGCGAATCTCGGTCAGCTCGTCGCGCATCACGCCGTAAAGCTTCGCCCGGTCGGCGAGGATCGAGAGATATTCCTCGATTGCCAGAGAAAGCTCCTTGAGCTCGTCGCCGATCTCGTCGCGCCCTAGAGCAGTCAGGCGATGCAGGCGCAGCTCAAGGATCGCCTTCACCTGCCGCTCCGAAAGCTTGTAGGTGCCGCTTTCCTGATCGGCAGACGGTTCGATCGACTCGACCAGTTTGATGTACTGCGCGATGTCGCCGATCGGCCATTCCTTGGCGAGCAGCTTGGCGCGTGCTTCACCCGGATTCGACGAGCTGCGGATCATCGCCACCACCTCGTCGAGGTTCGACACCGCGACCACCAGCCCGAGCAGGATATGCGCCCGCTCGCGCGCCTTGTTCAGTTCGAACTTGGTCCGCCGAGTGATTACTTGCTCGCGGAACGCGATGAACGCCTGGATGAAATCGCGCAGGGTCAGGACTTCGGGGCGCCCGCCGCGGATCGCCAACATGTTGGCGGGAAAGCTCGACTGCGCGGGGGTGTAGCGCCAGATCTGGTTGAGCACGACGTCTGCCGAAGCATCGCGCTTCAGATCAACCACGACACGGACACCTTCGCGGCTCGATTCGTCGCGAATGTCCGAGATGCCTTCGATCCGCTTGTCCTTCGCCGCCTCGGCGATCTTCTCGACCAGCCCGCTCTTGCCGACCTGATACGGGATCGAGGTGAGCACGATGCATTCGCGGTCGCCGCGGGTCTTCTCGATTTCGTGGCGGCAGCGCATCAGGATCGACCCGCGCCCGGTGGTATAGGCCGCGCGAGCGCCCGACTGGCCGAGGATCAGCGGCGATGTCGGGAAGTCCGGCCCCGGAATAATCTCGAACAGCTCTTCAGAGGTGATGCCGGGGTTCTCGATAAAGGCAAGACAGCCGTCGATCACTTCGCCCAGGTTGTGCGGCGGGATGTTGGTCGCCATGCCAACCGCGATGCCGCCGGCCCCGTTGACCAGCAGGTTGGGGAAGCGGGCCGGGAGGACGGTCGGCTCGCGTCGCGAACCATCGTAGTTGTCGGTGAAATCGACCGTATCCTTGTCGAGATCGTCGAGCAGGCTGTTGGCGACCTTGGCCAGACGCGCTTCGGTGTAGCGCATGCTGGCCGGGGGATCGGGGTCCATCGAACCGAAATTGCCCTGACCATCGACCAATGGCACCCGCAGCGACCAGTTCTGAGTCATACGGGCAAGCGCATCGTAGATCGCGCTGTCGCCGTGCGGGTGATAGTTGCCCATCACGTCGCCGACGATTTTGGCGCTCTTGCGATAGGGCCGCCCGGCAACGAAGCCGCCTTCCTGGCTGGCGAACAGGATGCGGCGATGGACCGGCTTGAGGCCATCGCGCACGTCAGGCAGCGCGCGGCTGACGATCACGCTCATCGCGTAATCGAGATAGCTCGTCTTCATCTCGTCAACGATGTCGACGCGGGCATAATCGCCCGTAGGAATCGGGGGGTCGAGGATTTCGTTATCGTCGTTCAAAGGGGATCTTTTCAGCTACGTCCGCTACGCGAGAACAAGAGGGACCTAATGTAGGGGAAGGAGGAGGAAACCGCCAGTTTTCTGCGCCATTCAGCGGCCCGAAGCCGTCTGTTTTCCACATGTGTCTGGCCGCAAGCTTAAGCTTGGCAGCTCACGGCATTCAAAACCGGTTCAGCAGGCAAAACCTAACAGCATTTGCAATCCGGAACGCGAAGCGGCAGTAGCGCGCGTGTGAGCCGTATTCCGCCCTACCAAGGCAAGTCCACTCGTTAATGGGAGTCACCCAAATGTTTTCATTCGCCCGCATGCCCGCCCGTCGCGCAGGTTCGCACCTGGCGCTGGCGATCGCACTCGCCACCGGGGCTGTCGCCGGTCTCGCGCTGACAGCGCCTGCCGCCTATGCCCAGAAGCAGCCCAAATCGAACAACAGCAAGGGCTTTATTGCGGTCTATGGGCCGATCCTCGAACTCAGCAAGGCGGAAAGTCCTGACGAGGCCGCGCTGCGAGCCGGGATCGATCAGGTAGTTGCTGCGATCGAAAATCCCGACGACCGCTATGCAGCCGGCGCATTCGCCAACAATGTCGGTGTCGATCTCGGTGACTACAGCCTGCAACGCAAGGGCATCAACCTGATGCTCGAGAGCGGCAAGGTCGCACCGGAACAGGTTGCCAAGTTCCATCACACGGTGGGCCAACTGGCCTATAACGACGACGATTACACCGCCGCGCGCGAAGCGTTCCAGAAGGCGATCGATGCCGGTTACAACCGGAAGGATCTGGTCCCGCTGTATGCGGACACCTACTTCCAGCAGGACGATTATGCGACCGGCCTCGCCATGTACAAGACCGAGATCGAAACCCTCAAGGCGAGTGGCGAGAAGCCGCCCCGTGAATGGATCACCCGCGCGCTTGCAACAGCCTACAACAATGATCAGGCGATCCCGGCAATCGAATTTGCTACCATGCTCGCGCGTGAATATCCCGATACCGAATCGTGGCGCGATGCGATCAATATCCAGCGCAATCTGGTGTTGATGGAAGGCCCTGAATTGCTCGACTTGATGCGATTGGCAGACACGGTCGGCACGATGGATTCGGATCGCGACTATCTGGAGTATGCCGATGCTGCGGACGTTCTGCGCGCTCCCGGTGAGGTGAAGCGCATCCTCGACAAGGGGATTGCCGCCGGCAAGGTCAGCGCCGACGAACTGGTGGTCAAGGAAACGCTGGCTTCGGCAATCGCGCGGGTCGAGGACGACAAGAAGGACCTGATTGCCCTCGAAAAGGAAGCCATGGCCCCGGCTGCAACGGCCTCACTGGCGACCGAAGCGGCGGACGCGTTCCTGTCCTATCAGATGTACGATAAGGCAGAGACGGTCTACTTGCTCGCGCTCGGCATGCCGGGGGTCGACGAATCGAAGGCGAACCTGCGTCTCGGCATCGCCCAGCTGATGCTTGGCAAATCCGATGAGGCCAAAGCCTCGTTCGGCAAGGTCAAGGGGCAGCGTCGCCCGGTGGCCGGTCTGTGGTCGGTCTATGCCGACCAGAAGGCTTCGGCGACGATGTGATCGCCGGGCCGGATTGCAATCGATCGACGGGCGCGGAGGCAACTTCGCGCCCGTTTCGTTTCAGCGCAGCCGCTTGATCCACACGTCGCCGTTATCGCGGCGCTCCTGGCTGAAATTGGGGATCGTTGCGATCATGTCGGTCAAGCGGCTGAAACCGTAGTTCCTTGCATCGAAGCTTGAGCGGTTTCCCGCGCGCTGGCCGACCTCCGACAGCTTGGCATAGCCCTGCGCATCGCGCTTGCTGCTGTTGTAGGCATCGACCAGGAGCTGGACGAGATCGGTATCGACCGGCTCGCTTGCCGCGTTTTTGTCCGGCTTGTCGGCGGAGATGAGTGCGTCGACATCGATGAAGCGTGTGCAGGCTTCGCGGAAGCCTTCGGGCGTGGTCGACCTGCCGAAGCCATAGACCGGATAGCCATCCTGCCGGATGCGCATCGCAAGCGGCATGAAGTCGCTGTCCGAACTCATGATTCCAAAACCATGGACGCGCCCGCGATAGAGCAAATCCATCGCGTCGATGGTCATTTTCATATCGGTCGCGTTCTTGCCCTTCGTCAGGTCGAACTGCTGTTGCGGCTCGATGCCGTAGCGATGCATCTTGTCGACCCAGTTTTTAAGGCTCGCCTTGCGCCAGTTGCCGTAAGCCCGGCGAATATTGACCTTGCCCAGTTCGGCCAGCACCGTCAGGACCGCATCGATCCCATCGGCGCGGGCGTTGTCGGCGTCGATGAGCAGGGCGATGTTCTGGTTGTTGTGATTATCCATCGGCCCAACATGGGCGCGCCGGGCATGGCTCGCAAGCAGCTATTCCGCCGGACGGAAATCTCCGCTGGCTTCGTCGAGCAAGTGCAGCACGCCGTCGGAGATTGCGAAGAAAGCGCCACGCAGCTTGAGTTCGCCCGATGCTTCCTTCGCGCGGATACAGGGGAATGTGCGCAGGTTCTCAAGGCTGACCTTGACCCCCGCCAACTCCATTGCACGTTCTGCCGCCCGCCCTTGCGTTCCGTGCTTTGCCGCAATCGGTTCACGTACCGCATCGAGCAGGTGAATCCAGTCGGCGATAAAGCCGCCTTCGCCGGGGTCCGTACCGCGAAGTTCCTGCGTCAGTGCCACGCGGCAGCCACCGCACATCCCGTGGCCTATCACCACGATCTGCTTCACTTTCAGCACCTGCACCGCGAATTCGAGTGCAGCGGACACACCGTGCAGACCCGGCGTGGTTTCGAACGGCGGGACCAACGCCGCGACGTTGCGGACTACGAATATCTCACCCGGGTCGACATCGAAGATCTGCGCCGGGTCCACCCTGCTGTCGGAACAGCCGATAATCATCAGCTTGGGGCTTTGTCCTTCCGCAGCAAGCCTGTCGAAGCGGGCGCGCTGCCGCCGATAGCCTTGCGCACGAAACCTGCGATATCCTTCGAGCAGCTGGGCGAATTCCGGCATCAGAACCGCTCGCCCCTGATGACCTCGACATCCCACATCGTCAGCAACAAACCGTGGCTCGACAGGATCGGAGCAAGATCCTCTGCCAGCGCCATGGCTTTCTCCTGCGGCGCGATGGTGAGCACGAAGACCCTGTCGGTGCCCATCACTCTCTCTTCGCGCCAGTGACCTTCGCGGCCTTTGCCCGAAGTGACAGGAGTGATTGTCCAACCCGTGATGCCGGCGTGCCCGATCGCATCGGTTACCCGACGGACGAGTGCACTGTCAGTCAGGATCTCGATCCGTTTGCGAATGACGGTTTCGATCATGGTGCCGCGGCTCCTCCGGCCAGCATCGTCGCAAAGGCGGTGAGCAGGCCGATATTGATCAGAATGTTGAACGGGAAGGTGATGCTGAGCGACATGGTCAGGTAAATCCCCGGATCTGCTTCGGGCAGGGCCAGCCGCATGGCGGCCGGGACCGCAATATAGCTGGCACTGGCACACAGGACTCCGAAGGCCGCGACGGACCCCGTGTCGAGGCCGATGGCGTGGGCGGATAGGGCACCCAAGGTCCCGTTGATCAAGGGCAGGGCAATCGCAATGACTGCCAGCCGCCAGGTGAGCGCACGCGCGTCCATGATCCGCCGTGCTGCAATCAGGCCCATGTCGAGCAGGAACAGGCACAGCACACCCTTGAACCCGGCCTCGAAGAATGGCGCTACCTCGATGAAGCCGTCCGGCCCCGCAACCATGCCGATGGCAAAGGCACCGAGCGGCAGAACGACCGAGGCGTTGAGGAAAACCTCATGCAGGATTTCCGCTTTGCTCCGGCGGTCGCTGCCCTTGCCAAGGCCTCGGGCCAGCAGCAATCCGGTAAGGATAGCGGGTGTTTCCATCGCGGCGAGCACGGCGACCATGAACCCCTGCGGTGCCATCGACGCAGCGGTCAGGATTTCCACGGCGGTGACATAGGTCACCACGCTCACCGATCCGTAATGCGCGGCGACGGCCCCGGCGTTGATCCGGTCGAGCCGTCCGAAGTTGCGCAGCAGGAAGTTTGCGATCAGCGGCAGGCTGAAGCTGGCGACAATGCCGATCAGCAAGGCCCCCAGAATACGCGCATCGAGCCCGGACTTGGCAACCGCGACTCCGCCCTTCAGCCCGATGGCCGCCATCAGGTAAAGCGACATGCCCTTGGCGATGGCCTCGGGAATCGCGAGGTCGGAGCGGGCGAAGGCCGCGAAGAGCCCCAGGATGAAAAACAGCACGACCGGCGAAGTGAAGGTCTGGAGGGCTGATGTGTCCATGCTGCGGCGCTAGCGGAGCCATAGGCTGCAAACAAGGCGCAAAACCATTCTGGTGTGTGGCCCGTTGCGTGCGAGGCCGCGCTTCCCTAAGTGGCAGGTCATGAACGATCTTTCGAGCGTCCCGCAATCCGGTCAGGAGCCTCCTGTGCGTCAGCGCAAGCCCGACTGGATCAGGGTCAAGGCGCCCGTCAGCAAAGGCTATCATGAAACGCGCAAGCTCATGCGCGATCTCAAGCTGAATACAGTGTGCGAGGAAGCAGCTTGCCCGAACATCGGCGAATGCTGGGAGAAAAAGCACGCGACGGTGATGATCCTCGGCGATGTCTGCACCAGGGCATGCGCATTCTGCAACGTAAAGACCGGCATGCCGCGTATGGTCGACCCGATGGAACCGGACAACGTCGCCATCGCAGCCGGGCAGATGGGACTTGAGCACATCGTCATCACCAGTGTCGACCGCGATGACCTGCCCGATGGTGGGGCAGGGCAGTTCGTCAAGGTGATCAAGGCGTTGCGGCGCGAGACGCCGGGTACGACGATCGAGATCCTGACGCCGGATTTTCGCGGCAAGATGCGCGCTGCGGTCGAGGCGATCTGCGAAGCCGGGCCGGACGTTTACAATCACAATCTCGAAACCGTCCCACGGCTCTATCCTACGATCCGGCCCGGTGCGCGCTATTACGCATCGCTTCGACTGCTTGAAGAGGTGAAGGCGCACGATCCGCTGATCTTCACCAAGTCAGGCATCATGCTGGGTCTGGGTGAAGAGCGGCTCGAGGTGCATCAGGTGATGGACGACATGCGCAGCGCGGATGTCGACTTCATCACCATGGGCCAATATTTGCAGCCCACCCCCCGGCACGCCAAGGTGGTGGATTTCGTAACTCCGAAAAGTTTCGCTGCCTATGGTTCGATCGCACGCGCGAAGGGTTTCCTGCAGGTGGCAGCGAGCCCGCTGACCCGCAGCAGCTATCATGCGGGCGACGATTTCGCCCAGATGAAGTCCGCGCGCGAAGCCAGATTGGCGAAACCCAAGCGGGCCTGATGCCGCTGATCCACGAACATCGTCAGCTTCCCTATTCGGCGGAGCAGATTTTCGACCTTGTCGCCGATGTCGCGCGTTATCCGGAATTCCTGCCGTGGGTCGTGGCAACGCGGATACGCGAAAACAGCGAAACCGAGATGCTCGCCGACATGGTCGTCGGGTTCAAATCGCTGCGCGAAAAGTTTACCTCGCGGGTCGCGAAGGAGCGGCCGAACCGAATCGTCGTGCATTATGTCGACGGTCCGATGCGCAATCTCGATAACAGCTGGTCCATCATGCCGCTCGGCGAACGTAGTTGCGAAGTCGATTTCCGGGTCGAGTTCACCTTCAAGAGCCGTGTGTTCGAGGCTCTGGCCGGGCAGTATATCGATCGCGCGTTTCGCAAGCTGATGGGGGCTTTCGAGGAACGGGCAGCCGAGCTTTATGGCAGTAGCAGTTCGAGCGCGACCAGCGCAGCCTGACGGCGGATTTCGGAGCGCCCCAGATCGCCAAACTGTTTCAGATCGCCTTCCTGTTTGCAATCTACCCCCTTGATCGCGCGGGCAAACACCACCGTGCCCACCGGCTTCAGGTCGGTCCCGCCTGCCGGGCCAGCGACGCCGCTCACTGCGACCGCGACATCGGCCTTGCTATGCGCCAGCGCCCCCTGCGCCATGGCCCAGGCGCAGGCGATGGAGACGGCACCGAAGGTTTCGATAATGTCGCTCGCAACGCCAAGGCTCTCGACCTTCGCCTCGTTCGAATAGGTGACGAAGGCCCGCTCGAGGACAGCGGATGAACCGGGAATCTCGGTCAGTGCAGCGGCGACCAGCCCGCCGGTGCAACTCTCGGCGAGGGTTACAGTGCGACCGAGCCGTGCGTTCGCCTCCACGACGCGGCGCGCCAGGGCTATCACGTTAGCGGGCAGGTTCCCTTCGCTCACTCGCCGTCCATCGGACATATTTCGATAACCTTGGCTTTCGCTATCGCGGCGAGGAATGTGACCAACTTGGCTGTTTCTGTCGGCGGCAGCGGCTCGAGCAGTTGCATCCCCCGCTCGATGCGCGAGCAATCCTTCACCTTTATCTCTGCTCCGATCTTCTCGACAAGGATCGCATCGACAAACGGTCGCACCGCTTCCGCGGGCAGCGACAGCATCAACTGCGCGACCTCCGGATCGTCACCGCCTGCCAATTGGCCCAGCACACGGAGAGCGGCCGGCCATGCAGCATTCTGGTGAGCGGCGAACTTCGCCTTCAGTTCGCCGCCTTTCAATGCCAGATAGTTGTCCGCCGGGAGTGTAGCACTGCAACGTCCCTCAACCGCCTGCACAATCAGCGGCATCGAATAGATGATGGCGTCGGACACGTCATCCTGCGGCACGCAGGTCTGGGCAAAAGCCGTGTAGGGCTGCGAGAGCGCAATCAATCCGAGTGCGGCACCAGCCAGCCTGTGAAATCGTCCGGACATTGTCTAGGCACCTTCTGCTAATAGGGTTGCAATGGCCTGCGCCGCAATTCCTTCATCACGACCGGTGAAGCCCAGCCGCTCGGTCGTGGTTGCCTTGACGCTAACCTGTGACCGCGGGATTTCCAATATCTGTGCGATCCGTTCGACCATCGCCGCGCGGTGCGGGCCGATCTTGGGCGCTTCGCAAATGATCGTCACATCGACATTGCCGATGCGATAACCCTCCGACCGGGCCAGCTCAATTGCGTGACGCAGGAACTGGTCGGACGCCGCCCCTTTCCAGCGCGGATCGGTCGGCGAGAAATGCTCCCCGATGTCGCCAGCGCCCACCGCACCGAGAATGGCATCGGTCAGCGCATGCAATGCGACGTCGGCATCGCTGTGGCCGACCAGTCCCCTGCTGTGATCGATCCGTATTCCGCCAAGCCACAGCTCTTCGCCTTCGCCGAGACGATGGACATCGAAACCGGTGCCGATCCGGACGGGTGGTACTGTCACGGAAAAATCCTCTGCGAATGTCAGCTTGCGCAGCGCTTCGTCGCCCTCGACCAGCCGCACTTCGTATCCCGCTGCCTGCGCGACTTGCGCATCGTCGCCCGCTTCGCGTGTGATATCCCACGCGCGGTGGGCGGAAAGAATTTCGCCGAAGCGGAAGGCTTGCGGTGTCTGGACCCGGCGCAGTTCTTCCCGCTGTGCCGCTCCAGTCATCAGTCCATCGCGCGCGATCGCGATGCTGTCGACCACCGGCAAAACCGGGATTGCCCCCGTTGCGCTATCGAGCGCGCCCAACAATCGTTCGATTACGGGTCGGAGAAGTCCGGGTCGTGCGGCATCGTGTATCAGGACTTTACCGGCCGGTTCGCTTTCGAGTGCTTCAAGTCCGGCAAGCACGGACTCGCGCCGACTTTCGCCGCCTTTCACCAGCACTGCCATGGGAAAGGGCAGGACGATCTCCCGGGCCATCTCGTCACCCGGATCAGGAACTACGACGACGATACGCGCCGCACAGCTCTCAACAAAAGCTGAGAGCGAATGGGACAGGACAGGCTTGCCCCGCCACATCGCAAATTGCTTGGGCACGGGCTGTCCCGCACGCAGCCCTTGCCCACCGGCGACAATGATCGCGTCGAACGGTCTTGGGGCAGGGGAGGGAGGCGCACCAGCGGGCATTGTGACCGGCGCTAGCGCCTTGCGCAGGCAGTCGCAATCCGATAAGCGCTGCCCAAATTTTAGGCACCGCCCCGAATGACCGATCTCCCCGTACCCCCGCCACTCAGACCGATCGATATCGGGCCAGTTCGGATCGCAACGCCGGTTGTCCTGGCGCCGATGACCGGCGTAACGGACAAGCCGTTCCGCACTCTGGTGCGGCGTTATGGATCGGGTCTCAACGTAACCGAGATGATCGCCAGCGAAGCGGCCATCCGCGAGACGCGCCAGAGCGTCCAGAAGGCGGAGTGGGACGCGATCGAAGAACCGGTTTCGATGCAGCTTGTCGGCTGCGATCCGGCAAGCATGGCCGAGGCGGCCAAGCTGCAACAGGGAAATGGCGCGGCGATCATCGATATCAATTTCGGCTGCCCTGTGCGCAAGGTTGTCGGCCAGCTCGCCGGTTCGGCACTGATGCGCGAAGTCCCGCTGGCGACGCGATTGATGGAAGCGACCGTTAATGCGGTGGATGTGCCGGTTACGGTCAAGATGCGCATGGGCTGGGATCATGACAGCCTCAATGCCCCGGAGCTTGCCCGGATTGCCGAGGATCTCGGGGTCAGGATGATCACGGTTCATGGGCGAACCCGCAACCAGATGTACAAGGGCAGTGCGGACTGGAGCTTCATCCGCAAGGTCAAGCAGGCGGTGTCGATCCCGGTGATCGTGAACGGCGATATCTGTACGATCGACGATGCGGCGAAGGCGTTGGATCAGTCAAGAGCGGACGGCTTGATGATCGGCCGCGGGGCCTATGGGAAGCCGTGGTTGCTGGGCCAGGTGATGCACTGGTGGCGGACCGGCGAAGCTCGCGACGCCCCCGATTTTGCCGAACAGTATAGCGTCCTTGTCGAACATTACCGCGCGATGCTCGATCACTACGGCAGGCAGGTCGGCACCAAGATCGCGCGCAAGCATCTGGGCTGGTACACCAAGGGCATGCATGGCTCCGCCGAGTTCCGCAATTTCGTCAATTTCATCGAGGACCCTGAGCAGGTGCTGGGCGAAATCGATCGCTTCTATGAGCCGTTCGTGCACCGCAGGGCGGCATGACCTTGTCCGCCATAGCGCCCGATCCTCGTGCGCAAATCTCCGGTCTGGTGTTCGCGCTGATGGTGCTTGACCCCGATTTCATTGTGATCGAGGCCAATCCTGCGGCCGAGGATCTGCTGGGCCAAAGCGCCAAGCGGCTCGTCGGGATGGCTCTGCCGGACCTGCTAGACCTGAGCGGGAGCGGGGTCGAGAACCGTCTCGATCGGGAGAATGCCCAGCTCATCGCGCGGGGCGTGATGATCGGCATCGCCGGGCAAGAGCGACGGGTCAACCTCACGGTAAGCCCGCTTTCGACCCATCCCGGATGGCGCGTGCTGACGTTGACCGACGCAGGGCAGGAAGACATGGCGGGCAATAGCGGGCCGGACGTTTCGCTGAAGGCCCCTTCGATCCTCGCACATGAAATCAAGAACCCGCTCGCGGCGATACGCGGGGCAGGCCAGTTGCTTGCCCGCAAGCTCGAGCAAGGCGACCGGGCGCTGACCGACGTCATTTCCGAAGAGGTCGATAGAATCGCCCGCTTGATCGACCGGATGCAGGAACTGGGAAGCAATACGCAGGAGCCAGTCGGTCCGGTCAATCTTCACGAGTCGATACGCAAGGCGATAGCGACATCGCGCACCCGGCCTGGTGCGACGGTCGAGTTTGTCGAGGAATTCGATCCGTCACTGCCGCCGGTGCTTGCCAACCGGGACTTGCTCGAACAGGCGCTGATCAACCTGATCGTCAATGCCATCGACGCTTGCAACCACGGTGACGAGCCAAGGATTTCCATCCGCACGCGGTTCGTCAGCGGTCTTGCCGCCAACGTCTTCCGGTTCGGCACTGCGGTTCGCCTGCCGATCGAGGTTTCGGTGGCAGACAATGGCCCCGGGCTCGATCCCGCACTGGCAGATCACATCTTCGAACCCTTCGTCACCAGCAAGAAAAACGGGCAGGGCCTCGGCTTGCCGCTGGTGAAGAAGATGGTCGGGGACATGGGGGGGAGGGTAAGCCATCGGCGCGACCAGAAGGCTGGCCTGACGATCTTCAAGATCCACCTTGCGGTCTCGGAGCGGCCGCCGGAGACCGCGCATGGCTAAAGCAATCCTGCTCGTCGAGGACGACCAGGCAATCGCCCGGGTGGTCAGCGCGGCGCTCGAGGCCGAAGGTTTCGAGGTCACGAGGTGCGCAAGCATTGCAGACCGTGATCGGCAACTCGCTGCCGGATCGTTCTCTGCCATGCTGACAGACGTCATGCTCGACGATGGTGACGGCATTCAAAGCCTCCCCGGCGTTCAAAGGGCATGGCCCGAAATGCCGGTCATCGTGCTGTCTGCGCAGAATACGCTCGACACGGCTGTCCGTGCTACCGAGACAGGGGCGTTCGAGTATTTTCCCAAACCGTTCGATCTCGACGAGCTGATTCAGGCGGTTCACCAGGCTGTCGGCGCGAGTACGAAGGTCGAGCCGGTCGATAGCGATGCTGGCGATGGGTTGCCCCTGGTTGGCCGCAGTGCGGCGATGCAAGGCGTCTATCGCATGATTACCCGGGTCCTGCGCAACGACCTTACCGTTCTCGTGCTTGGCGAATCGGGGACCGGCAAAGAGCTGGTGGCGGAAGCCATACATCAGCTAGGGCACCGCAAATCCGGCCCCTTCGTCCCGGTCAACGCAGCCGCAATTCCGGGCGACTTGATCGAAAGCGAGCTGTTCGGACACGAGAGAGGCGCGTTTACCGGGGCTGTGTCGCAAGCCATCGGCAAGTTCGAACAGGCGAATGGCGGCACCCTGTTTCTCGACGAAATCGGGGACATGCCGCTCGAAGCGCAGACCCGGCTTCTGCGGGCTCTACAGTCCGGGCGGATTCGAAGGGTCGGCGGGCGCCAGGAGATTGCGATCGATGTGCGCATAGTCGCAGCGACAAATCGGGACCTCAAGCCGATGATCGCGGCGGGCATGTTTCGCGAGGACCTGTTCTACCGGCTCAATGTCGTGCCGATCCAGATGCCGCCATTGCGCGAGCGGAGCGAGGACATTGGCGCACTCGCGCGACATTTCCTGAAACTCGCAGCGTCAGAAGGGTTGCCGGCACGGCAGCTGTCGGACGAGGCGATCGCCGTCCTGTCGAGACAGCCATGGCGCGGCAACGTTCGCGAGCTTCGCAATGCGGTCTATCGGTTGGCTTTGCTCGCGCGGGACGACGTAATCGACGCATTGGCGGTTGCCGATATCGTCGAACAGCCCTTTGCCGAAGTCCCCTTCGTCAGCGGCGACAGTTTCGGTATGGCGCTGTCCAACTGGCTCGCTGACACCAATCCGGGGAAGGGCACCGTCTATCACCGTGCGCTTCACGCCTTCGAGCGCCCCTTGTTCGAATGGGCGCTGGGGGAAACCGGGGGGAACCAGCTACGCGCAGCGACGTTGCTGGGTATCAATCGCAACACCTTACGCAAGAAGCTCGACGACCTGTCAATCGAGCCCGATCTGTTCTCCAGCGGTCGCTAGGGTAAGACACCGCACCCCCGTGCTCGTAGAACCGGAAGTCGATTTGCCCTTGCATAAATGCAACACTGCCGTTGTATGAGGGCAACGATGGTTGAAGGCGCAGCTTCCTTTTCTCGCAAGAGTCCCCGCTGGTGGCGACAATTCAGCATTGCCGCACGGCGGGCCAATGTGTTCCTCTGGCTGGAAGTCTTCGCGACGCTGGCGGTGGCGTCGATGATATTCACAACCTGGTACGTGTTCACCAGCGCGCCGCCAGGGGGGCAGCTCCTACCATCGGCGCAAGTCGCGACCTTGCTCATCGGGACCTTGATCCCATCGCTAGCACTTATCGTGCTGTTCGGACGGCGGATTGCCCTGCGCCGGGCAGCGGGGAGTACGGCGCGGCTGCATGTCAGGCTGGTGTTCTTCTTTTCGATGGTGGCGGCCGTGCCGACCCTGCTGGTGGCCGGCTTTGCAGCATTCCTGTTCCAGTCCGGGGTCGATTTCTGGTTCTCGGACAATTCGCGCGGACTGATGCGCAATGCGAACGACATGGCGCGTGAGTATTATGTCGACAATCAGGTGCAGGTCGCTGACGAGTCCGTGGCGATGGCGGGCGACCTCCGATATTATTTCCAGAACAGCCAGCAGACCTCTTTCACCGACCGCGCCTTTGTCGAGTTCGTCAGCTACCATATGAGCGGCCGCAAAATCAATGAATCGGCGATCTTGCAGGAAGTCGAGGATGGTTCGCTGCGGACCATGGCGACTTACGACATCTCCGAAACGAGCGAGCCCGGAGTGTTCGGGTCGAGAGTCATCGGCCGTTTGGAGGCCGGTGAAAGATCGGTCGTCGAGGCCAACGATGCACGGATCGAGTCTCTCGTGCCGATCGACAAGAGCGCTGGGCTCTACCTCTACAACGTGCGAAACCTCGAGGTTCGCGGTTTTGAATCCTGGCAGCGCGCCAAGTCCATCGCTGCGGCATTCGAAGTCTTGACCAGCCGCGCGAGAGCACTGCAGCTCCGCTTCAATCTGGCGCTCTATTTTGTCGCGCTGGCGCTTGTGGGCCTCGCTGTGTGGTTCGCCTTGCGGTTCGCCGATCGTCAGGTCCAGCCGCTGACCGATCTGGTGGTTGCCGCGGGCAAGGTCGGGGCAGGGAACTTTGCCCTGCGCATCGAGGGCCGAACCGGCGCCGACGAAATCGGTCTGCTCAACCGCGCATTCAACCGGATGACCGCCCAGATCGAGAAGCAGACCGATGCATTGGTCGGCGCGAATGCCCAGCTCGACCAGCGGCGCGCGTTCATGGAGGCGCTGCTCGAGTCGGTTACCGCCGGCATCATCTCGCTCGACAAGGATGGGCTGGTCCAGTTGATGAATCCGTCGGCACAGAACCTCCTTCTCGGCTCCCAAGCTGGCCCACCGGCAGGTGCGAAAATCGCCGATGTCGCACCGCAAATTTCGGCAATGCTTGATGCAGGTTTGCCAGGTGGCGTCGTGTCGCACTCGAAGGATGGCGAACTCCTGACGCTGGCCGTCAAGATCACTGAAACGACCGACGGGCGGGTCATCACCTTCGAGGACATTACCCGCCAGCTTCTCGACCAACGGCAAGCGGCATGGTCCGATGTCGCACGCCGCATTGCTCACGAAATCAAGAACCCGCTGACACCGATCCAGCTGGCTACCGAACGTCTCAAGCGGCGCTATCGCAAACTGATCGAAGTCGATGGCGAGCTGTTCGATGACCTGACCGACACTATCGTCCGGCAGGTCGGTGACCTGCGAAAGATGGTCGACGAGTTTTCATCCTTTGCCCGCTTGCCGAAACCGGTTTTCCGGATGGAAGACGGACTCGATCTTGTTCGTCAGGCCCTGTTCCTGCAGGAGGTTGCGCATCCGCAGATCGACTTCGGTTTGGCAACCGAGATCGACGGGGATGCGGTATTCAATTGCGATCGGCATCAGGTCGGTCAGGCATTGACCAACGTCTTGAAGAACGCTGTAGAAGCCGTTGAAGCCAAGGCGTCGAGTTCCGAACCCGATTATCGTGGTCGCGTCGCCGTCCAGATGTTTGCGGACTTCGACTCCATTCGCTTTGCAATCGAAGACAACGGCGTCGGCCTCCCGCAGGACAGGGAGCGGATTGCCGAGCCATACGTTACCACCCGGGAGAAAGGGACCGGGCTCGGCCTGGCGATCGTCAACAAGATTGTCGAGGAGCATGGCGGGGAAATGACATTCGCCAACACGGCCGAGGGAGGCACGAGGGTTTCGCTGCGCTTCGCACGTGATCCGTCTGCGTCAATCTAGGAAAGCAGGAAGTGAGCATGGCAATCGGAGCAAGCGGATGGCGCTAGATATCCTGATCGTAGATGACGAGCGCGACATTCGCGAACTCGTATCGGGAGTCTTGTCCGACGAGGGGTATGACTGTCGCACCGCTGGAGACAGCTCGTCCGCGCTGGCCGCCATTGACGAGCGGCGACCGAGCCTGGTCCTGCTCGATGTCTGGCTGCATGGCAGCCCGATGGACGGGCTCGAAGTGCTCGATGCGATCAAGCAGCGCGAACCCGAATTGCCGGTCATCATATTCTCGGGCCACGGGAATATCGACACCGCCGTCTCTGCCGTCAGTCGCGGGGCGATGGATTTCATCGAAAAGCCGTTCGAGGCATCGCGCCTGTTGCATCTGGTCGAACGCGCAACCGAGACCGAGCGTCTGCGGCGGGAAAACACCCGGTTGCGACAGGGATTTTCGAATGGTGAAGAGTTCACCGGAAATTCGACCGCGATCAATCAGGTCCGGGCGACGCTCAAGCGGGTTGCGGGCACGGGAAGCAGGGTGCTCATCAGCGGCCCTGCCGGTGCCGGCAAGGAAGTCGCGGCACGTTTGCTCCACAGCTGGAGCACGCGGGCAGACAATGCTTTCGTCATCGTCAATTCGGCGCGAATCACCCCGGAGCGATTCGAGCAGGAACTGTTTGGCGAAGAAACCAATGGCAAGCTGGTGCGGCAGGGCCTCCTCGAGGTCGCCGATGGCGGAACGCTCTATCTCGACGAGATCGCCGACATGCCGCTTTCGACCCAGGCGCGGATCCTGCGCGTTCTTACCGAACAGAGCTTTGTGCGCGTAGGCGGAAGCCGGCAGATCCGCGTCGATGTGCGCGTGGTTTCTTCCACGGCGCGCGATCTCGAAACCGAAATGGAAGAGAAGCGATTTCGTGAGGACCTGTTCTACCGGCTCAATGTCGTTCCCGTAGCCGTCCCTTCGCTGGCAGAACGACGGGATGATATTCCAGCCCTCGCCGAACATTTCTTCACCCGTCATTCTGCAGAGCAGGGCATTCCGGCACCGGAAATCTCCGAAGAAGCGATGGCGGCCCTGCAAGCCTATGACTGGCCCGGCAACGTGCGTCAGCTGCGCAATGTTGTCGAACGAACGATCATCCTTACGCCCCGTGACGAGGTCGGGACGATCGAAGCCAGTATGCTTCCGAGCGAGGTGACGGGTGGCAGGCTCGGCGGCGGCGGGGGCATATCCGCTCTGATGGGCGTCCCGCTGCGCGAGGCCCGCGAGAGTTTCGAGCGCGAGTATCTCAGCATCCAGATCCGCCGTTTTTCGGGAAATATATCCAAGACGGCAGGATTCATCGGGATGGAACGCTCTGCGCTACACCGCAAGCTCAAGCTCCTGGGGATGGGCGAGCGGAGAGATGCCGAGGACGATTAAGCGATGCAATCATGTGACAAACCGAAATTGCGGTTGTAATTTTCGAGCGTCACCTCATAATTTTAGGCAATTCGGCGCTGCCGCAGTTCGGTAGCGCCAGATTGCGATGTCCAAAGGGCAATCGCCAATAACGGAGCAAAAGCAATGTCCGAAGGACGTACGCTATCGGCGCGGCCGGTGGCCAAAAAACCGGAAAAAGCCAAGGAAGCCCCGAAGACCGGCAACTTGCAGGATGCGTTCCTCAATGCGCTGCGCAAGGACAAATCGCCGGTGACCATGTTTCTGGTCAAAGGTGTCAAACTCCAAGGGATCATCACCTGGTTCGACAATTTCTCGATCCTACTCCGCCGGGATGGGCAATCGCAGCTGGTATACAAGCACGCGATCAGCACGATCATGCCGAGTGCGCCAATGGATGCGGGGCAGTTCCCAAGTCAGGATGCCAACCGGAAGCAGCGCCTGTTGCAGGATGTTTTCCTCGGCAGTGTTCGCGACTCCGAAGCACAGGTGACGATGTTTCTCGTAAATGGCGTCATGCTGCAGGGCGGGATCGCAGCTTATGACCTCTTCTGCATGCTGCTGGAGCGCGATGGCTATGTGCAGCTGGTGTACAAGCACGCCGTATCGACGATCCAGCCGGTGTCACCAATTGACCTTTCCGGCGATTGGGAAGGCGAAGACGACTGAGCTTCGATGACGACCTGATGGGCGAGGTGTCGCGCGGTGCGCGCGGCCTCGTCGTCTGCCCCGATATTCGCAAGCAGACCTATGACCTCGATGCCGCCGAGCGGCTCGAGGAAGCGCAGGGTCTTGCGCTGGCGATCGGCATCGAAGTGGTCGATTCGTCGATCGTGCCGGTGCGTGACGTCCGGCCCAACACGCTGTTCGGATCGGGCCAGGTCGCCAATCTGCTGGTGCAGTGCGAGCAGGACGAGATCGATCTGGTGATCGTCGACGGCGCGCTGTCGGCGATCCAGCAGCGCAATCTCGAACAGGAACTGAAGCGCAAGGTGATCGACCGCACCGGTCTCATCCTTGAAATCTTCGGTGAGCGGGCAGCGACGGCAGAAGGGCGGTTGCAGGTCGAGCTGGCGCATCTCGACTACCAGCAAAGCCGCTTGGTGCGCAGCTGGACCCACCTTGAGCGGCAGCGTGGCGGGTTCGGCTTCCTCGGCGGGCCGGGCGAAACCCAGATCGAGGCCGACCGGCGGATGATCCGCCAGCGAATGGGCCGCTTGCGCAAGGAACTCGAACAGGTCCGCAAGACGCGCTCGCTCCACCGCGAGCGGCGGGGAAGGGCGCCCTGGCCGGTGATCGCGCTGGTCGGCTACACCAACGCGGGCAAATCGACGCTTTTCAACAAGTTGACCGGCGCCGATGTGATGGCGGAAGACCTGCTGTTCGCCACGCTAGACCCGACAATGCGGGCGATCCGCTTGCCTGGCGTCGAAAAGGCGATCCTGTCCGATACCGTGGGCTTCATCTCCGATCTGCCGACCCAGCTGGTGGCGGCATTCCGGGCGACGCTGGAAGAGGTGACGGCGGCCGATGTGATCGTGCATGTGCGCGATATGGCCAACCCGGCGGCGCAGGCGCAGAAGCAGCAGGTGCTGGCGGTGCTCGCCGATCTCGGGGTGGTCGACCGGGAGGATGGATCGAACAACATCCCGATGATCGAGGCGTGGAACAAGACAGACCTGCTGTCTCCCGAAAGGCTCGCCGAACTGACCGAAATCGCGAGGTCCGACGCGGATGTTGTGCCTTTGTCGGCAATTTCGGGGGTGGGGGTGGGTGATCTGCTCGCGCGGATCGATGCGATCCTTACCGATGGGGCGAAGATTTACGATCTCCTGGTTCCTGCCGGAGACGGCCATCGTCTGGCGTGGCTTCATTCTC
This sequence comes from Parerythrobacter sp., assembly GCA_041738375.1. Classification (GTDB taxonomy): domain Bacteria; phylum Pseudomonadota; class Alphaproteobacteria; order Sphingomonadales; family Sphingomonadaceae; genus Parerythrobacter_A. The sequence continues at coordinate 50,508 of JBGSPZ010000013.1, forward strand.
ACGGCCACGTCTTGTCGGAAGCGGCGGTCGAGGAGGCCAGTCAGCCTGCGACGCTCGTCAATGTACGGCTGAGCCCCAAGCAATATGGGCAGTATCTGTCGCTTCAGCCCTGAGCGGCACGCTCCTCCGCCTTGACGCGCTGCCAATAGGCTTCCTGATCTTCGAGCGACAACGCGCTAAAATCGCAGCCTTCCTCCACCGCGAGTTGTTCCATCCGGCGGAAGCGATTTTCGAACTTCGCGTTGGCGGCGCGCAAGGCGTGCTCGGGATCGACCCCGTACCGACGGACCAGATTGACCATCACGAACAGGATATCGCCGGCTTCGAGCAGACGCTCTTCGTCCGTGGTCGCGGCGGCGAGCTCCTGCAGTTCCTCGCGCAGCTTGTCGATCGGGCCTTCGACATCAGGCCATTCGAAGCCGACCCGCGCGGCGCGCTTCTGCAGCTTGTCCGATCGTTGCAGCGCCGGGAGCGCAAGCGCAACACCGTCCATCGCGCTGGCTGCGCCCGATGCGGTGCGCTCTTGGGCTTTCAAATCTTCCCAGCGCGCTTCGGTCATCGTGCCGGTTTCGTCGCCGAAAACATGCGGGTGCCGGCGCTCCATCTTGTCGGATATCGCGCGGGTGACGTCCTCGAACGTGAAATGGCCGGCCTCCTGCGCCATCTGCGAGTGGAACACGACCTGGAACAGCAGATCACCGAGCTCGCTCTTGAGGTCGTCGAAGTCAGCCCGATTGATCGCGTCCGAGACTTCGTAGGCTTCCTCGATGGTATAGGGTGCGATGCTGGCGAAGTTCTGCGCGAGATCCCATTCGCAGCCATTCTCGGGGTGACGGAGGCGGGCCATTATGCGGAGGAGGCGGTCGGTTTCGTCGGACATTATGGAATGATAATATATATTATGTTAAATAACGGAGTATCCGGCATCAGAGACCCCCTATCGCGCGGAAAAGTAGAGTGGCCGCGACGAAGATCGATGCCCATATCAGCGCGTAGGTCACGCTCCGCTTCCAGCTGAGACGATATGCGGCAAATGCGCTACCCACGAGGATCAGTGCGCCGGCCGACCAGATCGCCATCAGAACTCCGTTGTCCGTCATGCGCGAAGCTCCAGCCCGTCGTAGCCGACCAGGACATTGGCCGGGACTTCGGCGGACAGTGACGCGTAGTCCATGCTCTTGTCGAGATGGCTCAGCACGGTGAGCCCGGCCGCAGTTCGTTCTCCAAGCTCGACCGCCATTGCGAGATGCGCATGGGTCGGGTGCGGTTCGCGCCGCAGGCAATCGGTCACCAGGATGTCGACACCCTCGAACAGCTCGATCATATCTTCGGTAATCGCACTGAAGTCCGTCGCGTAACCGACTGCTTTTCCGTCGACTTCGAACCGAAATCCAGTCGTTTCGGTCGGCCCGTGCGGCATCTGGCACCATTCGACACCGAAACCGGCGCACATCCGGATCCGGTCCAGGGTATCGAGGCTGACGATGGTAGGATATCCGAACTGCCCGGCGAACACATAGTCGAAACGCTGGCGCAATCGTCTCACGGTTTCGGCCGAACCATAGCCGGGTATCGGCGTCTTCCGGGCGAAGCGCAGCGCGCGAAGATCGTCGATCCCATGGCAATGATCGGCATGATCATGGGTCCAAAAAACACCGTCTATCCGGTCGATATCGTTGGACAAAAGCTGCTGTCGTAGGTCGGTCGAAGTGTCGACCAACAGCCGCTGCCCGGCATCGCTTTCGACCATGATCGACACGCGGGTGCGGCGGTTCCTCGGCTCCGCAGGGTCGCAGTCGCCCCAGTCGTGGCCGACGCGCGGAACGCCGGTCGACGTGCCCGAGCCGAGCATCAGCATCTTCACGCCGCAGCCTTGCGGAACAGACGATAGAAATTCCCCGTCGTCTGCTCAGCCAACTGCTCGAAGCTTGTCTCGCGCAGTCCGGCGACGAATTCGGCGGTGTTGCGCACGAAGGCTGGTTCGCACGGCCTGCCGCGATGCGGCACCGGTGCGAGAAACGGGCTGTCGGTCTCGACCAGCAGCCGGTCACCCGGCACATCGGCAGCGACTTGCTGCAACTCGGCAGCATTCTTGAAGGTGACGATCCCCGACAGCGAGATCGTCAGCCCGAGATCGAGCACCTTGCGCCCAAAGTCGGCCGAGGCGGTGAAGCAATGGATGAGGGCGGGGAAGGCGCCCTTCCCCATTTCTTCCGCCAAGATTTGCGCTGTGTCGGCCTCGGCATCGCGCGTGTGGATGATAAGCGGCAGCCCGGTGTCGCGCGCGACGCCGATATGCATCCGGAACAGAGCGCGCTGAACCGCCCGGTCCGATTTGTCGTAATAATAATCCAGCCCCGTCTCGCCGATGGCGATGACGCGTTCGTGCTCGGTCGCCTGCCGCAGGGCCTCGGCGCCGAGGTCCTCATGCGCATCGGCCTCGTGCGGATGGATGCCGACGCTGGCCCAGACGTCGCTCTCGCGCTCGGCCGTGGCGACGACCTGTCCCCACTCGCTCCTGCGGGTCGAGATGTTGAGAAAGCCGCCCACTCCCGCTGCCCGCGCCCGTTCGAGCACGGCCTGCTGGTCTTCCACCAAGCCTTTGTACTCGAGGTGGCAGTGGCTATCGATCAGCATCAGGAAGCAGTGTCCTCGGGCATTTCCAGACGCGGGAACAGCGGCTGCGGGCTGTCGATCCTGAACCCGCTCTCCGCCAGCGGCGAGTACCAATGCGACCCGATCGCTTCGTATGTCCGCAGTTCCGGGGCGATGCCCATGGTATCGAGCAACTTTGCGCTGCTTGCCGGGATGACCGGTTCGATCGCAACGGCCAGTTGCGCGATGCAGATGTAGAGCGTGGCGAGCACGGTCTCCATCCGCTCCGGGTCGGTCTTGCGCAGCGCCCAAGGGGCCTGGGTATCGATGTAGGCATTGCAGGCGAAGCACGCTTGCAGCCAGGCCTCGACACCCTGCTGCAAGGCCAGGGCCTCGAACGCTTCAGGGATATCGCTCCGTACGGTCTTGTCGATTGCTGCGAACAGTTCTGCATCAGCGGGGTCGTGGCCGCGGATCGCTGGCAGATAACCATCGAGGTTCTTCGCGATGAAGCCGAGTGTGCGCTGCGCAAGATTGCCGAAAGCATTGCCCAGTTCGCCGTTTGCACGTTGCACGATAGCCTCGGCGGAATAGCTGCCGTCCTGCCCGAAGGCGATTTCGCGCATGAAGAAATAGCGCAGCGGATCGACTCCGAAGCGTTCGGCCAGTGCCATCGGATCGACCACATTGCCCGCGCTTTTGCTCATCTTCTCGCCGCCGCGCGCGAGGAGGAAGCCGTGGGCATAGATCTGCTTCGGCAAGGGCAGGCCGGCGCTCATCAGGAAGGCGGGCCAGTAAACCGCGTGGAAACGCACGATGTCCTTGCCGATCATGTGGATATCGGCGGGCCAGTAACGCTGAAACATCTCGCCCTGATCGTCGGGGAAGCCCACGCCGGTCATGTAGGTCGTAAGCGCATCGACCCAGACATACATCACATGGTCCGCGCTACCAGGCACAGGGACACCCCAGGCGAAACTGGTGCGGCTGACCGAGAGGTCCTTCAGCCCGCCCTCGACGAAGCGCAGCACTTCGTTGCGGCGGCTTTCGGGGCGGATGAAGTCGGGGTGCTGCTCGTAATGCGCGAGCAGGCGGTCCTGGTACTTCGACAGGCGGAAGAACCAGGTTTCCTCGACCGTCCATTCGACCGGGGTCCCCTGCGGTGAAAGCTTCGCCCCGTCCTCGCCCGCGGTCAGCTCGCCTTCGTCGTAGAACGCCTCGTCACGGACCGAATACCAGCCTTCGTAACGGTCGAGATAGAGGTCGTCGGCCGCCTCCATCCGCTTCCACAGTTCGGTGCTCGCGGCATGGTGTCGCGGTTCGGTCGTGCGGACGAATTCGCTGTAGCCGATGTTGAGTACAGCGCACATCTCGCGGAAATAGCCCGACATTTCGGTTGCGAGATCGATCGTCTCCCTGCCCGCCTTGCGCGCCGTCTGGTCCATCTTCAGGCCGTGTTCGTCGGTCCCGGTGACGAGGCGCACATCGCGCCCGCGTGCGCGCTGAAACCGCGCGATGACGTCCGTCGCAATTCCCTCATAGGCATGCCCTATGTGCGGGCGCCCGTTGGGATAGTTGATCGCGGTGGTGATATAGAACGGGTCAGACATTGGCCCGTTCGCTAGCGGGCGCGGCGGAGGCTAGCAAGCCGCCGATTTGCGTCACCAGCAATCCGGCATCGAAATTGTAGGTCGGCGCCTGGCCTGCGAGGCGGACCAGCTCTTCATGCGCCCGGACGATGCCCGCCTGCGATGGCCGGTCGGCCTGTTCCAGCCGCGCGGCAAGGATCGCTCGGGCGAGGTCGAAAATGCCTTGCAGCGCTTCCCTGTCCGGGCGCGGACCGACCACTTCGGCCAGTCTGCCGCGCAAGCTGAAATCCCGATCGCCCTCGGCCACCAGTCGCTGCATCAAATCGAACAGTGGGCC
>JBGSPZ010000055.1:0-6041 GCA_041738375.1 Parerythrobacter sp.
AGAGTTTCGCGCGGGCGGCCTCGACGTGTTGGCGCAGCATGTCATGGCCTGTGCCTGCGCGGCGCCGTTCGATGAGGCAGCGCTGCTGGCCGAGGTGCGATCCTCGCTGAGCTATGCCTGGGTCGACGAGACGGATTGGCAGCGGGTGCTGAACTTCGTCGCCACCGGGGGCTATGCGCTCAAGGCCTACGACAGGTTCCGCCGAATCGTGCGCGATCGCAGCGGGACCTGGCGGCTGGCGCATCCGGAGATGGCCGCGAAGCACCGGCTCAACGCAGGGATCATCATCGATAGCGAGATGCTGACCGTGCGGTTCCGCAACGGGCGGCAGCTGGGCAAGGTGGAGGAACGCTTCGCGGCAACGCTGTCTCCAGGCGACACATTCGCCTTTGCCGGAGTGACGGTCGAGGTCGAGCAGCTGAAGGATATGGACGTCATCGTACGCGCCTCGGCCAAGGCGGCGATGATCCCGTCCTACGGCGGCGCGCGTATGCCGCTGACCACCCACCTGGCGCAGCGGGTGCAGGCGATGCTCGACGATCGGGCGGGCTGGGGCCGCTTCCCCGACGATGTGCGTGAATGGCTCGAAGTGCAGGACTGGCGCTCGCAGATGCCGCGCCCCGGCAGCCTGCTGGCCGAGAGTTTCCCGCATGCGAAGCGGCACTACACCGTCTATTACACCTTCGAGGGGTGGAACGCGAACCAGAGCCTGGGGATGCTGATCACCCGGCGGATGAGTGAGCGTGGACTGCTGCCGGGAGGCTTCGTTGCCAACGATTATTCGCTCGGGGTGTGGGGTCTCCGCCCGGTGAAAGATCCCGCTCCGCTCTTGTCGCCCGATATCCTGGCGCATGAATTCGTCGACTGGGTGCAGGATTCGCACCTGCTGCGCCGCGCGTTTCGCGAAGTTGCGGTGATCGGCGGGCTGGTCGAGCGGCAGCAGCCGGGCAAGCGCAAGACCGGCAAGCAGGTGACCTTCTCGACCGACCTGATCTACGATGTGCTGCGCAAGCATGAGCCCGACCACGTCCTGCTCGAAGCCGCGTGGGCCGATGCGCGCGCGCGGATGACCGATGTCGGGCGGCTCGCCGACCTGCTCGAACGTTCGGTACAGCAACTGGTGCATGTCGAGCTCGACCGGGTCAGCCCGCTTGCGGTTCCGGTGATGGTGATGATCGGGCGCGAGAGTGTGCCGCAGGGCGCGGTCGACGATGAACTGCTGCTCGAGGCTGAAAGCCTCGCCGCTGCTGCGATGCGGGTCGATCTGGTCGGAGAGTGCTGACCGGCCTCAGTCGGCCATGCCGAACTGGCGATACTTCTCGTTGCCTACGAAGCCGAATTTCGACACGCCGCTCGCCTCGATGGTGCGCAGGGTGCGCGCGGCAAGATCGTAGGGGGCGTTGGCTTCGGGCTCGACCGGCATTTCGGTCGTCTCGGCGAGCAACGCGGCGAGCTGCGCCTGCGATACTGCCGAGCCGTTCCACAGGACGCGGCCTGCGGCGTCGATCACGATCTTGTTACTCACGGTATCCGGCGCGGGCGGGCAGTCCGGCTGGCATGACTGTGGCAAATCGACTTCGACCGAATGCGTGGCCAACGGGATGGTGACGATGAACATGACCAGCAGAACCAGCATGACATCGATCAGCGGTGTCGTGTTGAGCTCACTCAGGGGTTCGGATTCCATCGCGGGAACGGCAAAGGCCATCGACTCTCTCCCAGTATGTAATGGTATGACATCACACATTGGGCGCGACGACAAGAGGTTTTGCGTTTCGCCTTGCAACCCTTGCATCGATCGAACTCCCGCCGTCCGGCATGCGCGCAACAAAAAAGGGGCGGATCGCTCCGCCCCCTTTCTCGTTGTTCTTTCTAACCCGAGCCTTACTGCGCCGGTGGCGCGGCCGGGTCCTTGCCGAACTGACGGTACTTCTCGTTGCCGACGAAGCCGAACTTGGTCACGCCGCTGCCCTTGATGATCTGCAAGACCTTCACCGACAGATCGTAGCTCGCCTGCGGTTCGGGCTCATACTGCAACTCGGGCTCGGGCTTGATCCCTTTGGTGATCTCGAGGTTCCGGACCAGCTCGTTGTCGCTGATGGTCGTGCCGTTCCACAGGATCTGATCGGTCTGGGTCAGAACGATCTTGTTCTGGATCGGATCGATCTGGTCCGGCGGCGGAGGGCTGTTATCCGGCACCGGAAGATCGATGTTCACCGCGTGGGTGGCTACAGGGATGGTGATGATGAACATGATGAGGAGAACGAGCATGACGTCGATCAACGGCGTCGTGTTCATCTCCATCATCGGCTCGCCATCGTCATTGCCGCCTGACATTGCCATGGTGGTATACTCCTGAGTTACTGTGCTGCCGCGCCGATCAACCGTTGGGGTCGACCGGGTTGGAGATGAAGCCGACAGTCGGGTAACCCGCCATCTGCACGTTGAAGATCGTCCCTGCCACGCAGCGCCATGGTGCATTCACGTCCGCCCGGATGTGGACCTGAGGAACCTTGTCCGGGTCCGCGGCCAGCGCTTCCGCACCGCCCGCCTTTTCGACCAGATTCTCGAGCCGTTCGAGCGAAAGATCGAACAGTTCCTGCGAATCGACCGGGGTGATGTTGTTGAAATAGACCCGGCACTCGCCCTCGCGCGATGCACCTTTGAACGCGGTGTCGATCGTCGACGGTGTCCGTCCGGCGGCGTCGGTGGTGGTCACCGTCAGCAGCAGGTTCTCGACCTTGTCCTCGGACTCGACCGTTTCCAAGATCGGCATCTTGAGGTCTTCGATCGACTTGATCGCAACCGGGACTGCGATGAGGAAGATGATCAGAAGCACCAGCATCACGTCGACCAGCGGCGTGGTGTTGATGTCCGACATCGGCCGCTCGTCGCCGCCTCCTCCGGTGGAAATCGCCATGACTTACATCCTATCCTGATTATTGCGTGATCGGTGATGCCGGGCGGCGGCCGCTGGCTGCCGCCCGGAAATCCGTCCGATCAGGCCTTCGTCGCCGGTGCGGCAGTACCCGGCTTGGCAGGCGCCGGCTTGGCAGCCGGTGCCGCCGTTACCGCAGGCTTCACCGTGCCCTTCGAGTTGATGTTGGCCAGCAGGTCGGTCGAGAAGCCGTTGAGCATCGCGGCGATCCGCTTGTTGCGGCTCTGCAGCCAGTTGTAGGCGAGCACGGCGGGAACCGCGACGAGCAGGCCGATGGCGGTCATGATCAGCGCTTCACCGACCGGGCCAGCGACCTTGTCGATCGCTGCCGAACCCGCCATGCCGATGTTCACCAGTGCGCGGTAGATACCGATAACGGTACCCAGCAGGCCGACGAACGGGGCGGTTGCACCGGTCGTGGCGAGGAACGGCAGGCCGCCCGCCAGCTTCGCATTGATCGACGCTTCCGAACGGCTCAGCGAACCGTGCATCCAGTCATGCGCTTCGAGGCTGTCGGTCATCTTGCCGTGCTCGTCTTCGGCCTTGAGCGCGTCGTCGACGAGCTGCCGCCATGCGCTGTTCTTCTCGAGCTTCGCAGCCCCTTCCTTGAGCGAGTTGGCGCGCCAGAAGGTCGAGCGCACATCCTTCGCCTGCCGGAGGATCTTGTTCTGCTCAAGCAGCTTGGTGATCAGAATGTAGAACGAACCAGCCGACATGATGATCAGCACGGAAAGGATCGACCAGGCGATAATGCCGCCCTGTTCCATGGCCGCCCAGAACCCGAATTCGTTCTTCACTTCACCGCCGCCGGCGGCCAGAAATTCAATAATCATCGCGATAGTCCTCTCAAAAGGAAATTTTCAAAAACCGGCGACCGGCGCGCCGCGCCGGCCGCAATTCAAATCGTTACTCCGGAATCTGCCAGCGCACCGTGTTCGAGTAGCGCCCCGTAGTCGGCCTGCCTTCACCGTCGGTTGCGGCGGAGAACCGCGCACGACGCTGGATCAGGCTGCACGAAGCATCCTTCAGTTCCTGCGGCGCATTGCCGCCGGTTACCGAGCAACCGGTAACCTTGCCATCGGCACCGATCGTAAGGCTGAACGAAACCGTCCCTGCCAGCTCGCGGCGGACCCACGCGCTGCGGTAATCCGAGTTGGTCACCCAACCACCGGGGCTGTTACGCGGCGCGGCCGGCTTCGGCTCAACGCGCGGCTTGGGTTCCGGGCAGGCCGTACCCTGACGAACCACGGTACCGTCGGGGCACCGAGTGGTCGGCGGGCCGCACTGTGCGCTGATCGCCACGGTCGAGCCGTCGGGGCACCGCTTGGTCGTCGGCTGCGTATTGACTTGGTCGTTATCGCGAATCTGCGTATCCGACTGCTGCCGCGGCGGGTCCTGGCGGACGTTGATCTGCGGCGGAGGCACGAAGGGCGGGGGTACCGTCTCCGGCACTTCCTCCGGCGGGGGCGGCGGCTCTTCCTCAGGGGGCGGCGGTTCCTCGATATCCACAGTCGTTACCCGCTCAACCATCTGCTCGACCGCCTCATAGGCGAGCCCGCTGATGAGCGCGTAGCCGACAAGAATATGGATCAACGCCACGGCGATGATCGCGGTAATCTTGTTACCGCTCATCTCTTGATCAGCGTAAGCCATTCAGTCGCATCACTCCATCGTCAGCGCCGGGCGGACCCGGCCGTTAACCCCATAGCAAGTACGAACCTTGCCAGAGACTCTTCCAGTCTGTCTACCCTGATAAACCCATCGGCGATTGCGGGACGTATCGACCCACCGGACGCGACAGGCCCGGTCAGGGCCGCTCGAGGTGTCGGCTTGCTGCCGCCCTCTTTTGGCGGACCCTTAGCTTCGATGCCAAGGGCAGGCAAACGCTTTGTCGATCAAGCGGGCCGACGCCGACCGGTTGCTTCCATCCGCATGCGAAATTCGTTCCGCGTTCAGGAAAGCAGCACTATGTGTGCCAGCATGACATCCAGCAAAACCCCAATTGCCGTGCTCGGCCTGCTCCTAGCGACCCTGCCGCCGCCCCTCGTTGCACAGGACGAAAACGCAGGAACGGCAATGACTTATGCCGATCTGGTCGATCTTTCCGACGGTGCCCAACTGGTGCTGCGCGCCAATGTCCGCAAACAGGCTGTGCTCGAGCCAGAGCGTGCCGTCGGGGTCGCGCCCGGCCATGCGCGGCTCTATGTCGAGGCCCGCACCACGGCACTGATTTCCGGCTCGGTGCCGGTCGGCGAGGCCTTGCGCTATCTCGTCGATGTGCCGCTCGATTCGCGTGGGAAAATTCCCAAGCTGAAGAACCGCGAAGTGCTTCTTTTCGCCAGGCCGGTTGCCGGGCGACCGGGCGAAATCCAGCTGGTCGCGTCCGATGCCCAGTTGCTGTGGAGCGATTCTGTCGAGGCAAGGGTGCGCGACATCCTGCGCGAATCGGTTGCCGCCGATGCGCCGCCGCGCCTGCGCGGCGTGCGCGATGTGCTGTCGGTCGCGGGGACTCTGACCGGCGAATCGGAAACCCAGCTGTTCATCGACACTGCCGGAGACGGGCCCCTGTCGATCACCGTGGCGCGGCGCCCGGGCCAGCCTGCGGTTTGGGGCGTCTCGTGGTCCGAAATCGTCGACCAGGCTGCGCGTCCGCCAGAGCGCGAAACGCTAGGATGGTATCGTCTCGCCTGCTTTCTGCCGGCTCAGCTGCCCACCGGTGCCAGCCTGTCGGCAGACCCTGCCGACCGGCGTCGGGCCGAGCAGGACTATCGCTTCGTGCTCGAGCAGCTCGGACCCTGCCCGCGCAATCGCAGCTAGGCGCGGGGCAAGACAAACTGGTTCCCATGCACAGGGTGCTGCGGCTAACCGGGCGATGATGATAGCTTTCACCATGCCCGCGCTGCCAGTGCGCACACCGGACTTCACTGGTCGCCTTGGCTGATCCCTTGCGCCTCGCCATCGCCGGTCTAGGCACCGTCGGCACCGGGGTTGTCCGCCTACTGCAGGAAAACGCCGCCTTGCTCGCCGAACGCGCGGGGCGCAGCCTTGAAATCGTGGCGGTGAGCGCGCGCGACCGCAGGGTCGAGCGCGGCATCGACCTGTC
>JBGSPZ010000060.1:0-6182 GCA_041738375.1 Parerythrobacter sp.
CCACTGGCCGGCGCCGGACGATTTCGAGGCCACCGGCCGATTGATGACCGGCATGTTCAGCCGCGCCCGGCAAGGCAGCGTCGGTTCGGCCTTGCGGCAGTCGCAGCGACTGCTGATGGACGATCCCAACACCTCGCACCCCTATTATTGGGGCGGCTTCTCGATCGTGGGCGATGCGTCGATGCCGCTGCTGTCGGCGGGCAATCGCGCCGCGCCGATCGCGGCGCAGGATGATACGGGCGCCGTGGCGGTGGTTGGCCAATGATCGATCCCATGACTATGACACGGAGGGTTTCCGCCATTTCCAAGCGACATATCGCTCGCGCCTTGCTGGCTGCACCCTTGATGGCGGCAGCCGTCCTGCCCGCAGTCGCGCAGGCCCAGACTGCCCCGGTTCCCACCACGCGGGAAGAAATCCGTCGGGGCGAACTGGAAGATCGCCTGCGGACGCAGGGCCAGGCGGTGACGGTCGACGACGGGACGATCGAACGCTCGCCGTGCCCGCTCGCCGATGCGCAATTCGCGGACCTGAGGTTTACCTTCACCGGTGCGCAGTTCTCCGGTTTGGATGCCATCGGGACGGACATCGTGCAGCCCGCCTATGCCGACCTCGTCGGGCAGGAACTGCCGGTTTCGGCGATCTGCGACATCCGCGACCGGGCGGCGACGATCCTGCGCCAGCAGGGCTATCTGGCTGCGGTGCAGGTACCGGTGCAATCGGTCGACACCGGCGTGGTCCGGTTCGATGCCGTGCTCGCCCGGATGACTTCGGTGCAGATCCGCGGCGAAGCGGGCAAGTCGAGCGCGGCGCTCCAGCGCACGATCGACCGGCTGGCCGGCCAGGCGGTGTTCAACATCGACGAGGCCGAGCGTTATCTGTTGCTGGCGCGCGATATTCCGGGCCTCGACGTACGGCTGGTGCTGCAACCCGCCCCGCGCGAAAGCGGGGCGCAGCCCGGCGAGGTGGTCGGCATTTTCAACGTCGTGCGCACGCCGTTTTATTCGGACGTCAATATCCAGAACTTCGGCTCGCGCGCGGTCGGCCGTTTCGGCGGGCTGCTGCGGATGCGGTTCAACGGGATCACCGGGCTGGGCGACGAGACCATCCTCAGCGCCTATTCCACCGCCGACACCAGCGAACAGACGGTGTTGCAGGCGACCCACGAATTCCGCATCGGCGGCGAGGGGCTCAAGCTCGGGGCAAACTTCACCGCTGCGTGGTCGACGCCCGACATTCCCGGACCAGACCCGTTCGAATCGGACACGATCATCGCATCGGCATATGCGACCTATCCGTTCAAGCGATCGCAGGCGGCGAATCTCTACGGTACGGTCGGCTTCGACCTGATCGATCAGAAGACCGATTTCACCGGCGTGCCGCTGAGCGAGGACAGTCTGCGGGTGGCCTACGCCCGGATCGACTTCAACCGGATCGACGAGCCCAGCCTGCGCGGCGTGGGCGGCTATTCCGGGCTCGAACCGCGCTTCGGCCTGGCGGGATCGCTGGAAGTGCGCCAGGGCCTCGATGTCTTCGGGGCGAGCGAAGATTGCGGGCCAGCGGCGGGCAATTTTGCTGCCTGCGCCGTGCCCGGATTTGTGCCGATTTCCCGGCTCGACGCCGATCCGACCGGGTTGGTCGTGCGCGGGCAGGCCCAGATCGACTTTCGCCCGACCCCGCTGTGGAAGCTCAGCCTTGCGCCGCGCTTCCAGTATTCGCCCGATGCCCTGCTCGGCTTCGAACAGCTCTCGGGCGGAAATTATACCGTCGGGCGGGGTTTCGACCCGGGCTCGGTGATCGGCGACAGCGGATATGGCGGCAATGTCGAGATCGCCTATGGCTCGCTGCTGCCCGAAGTGGCGGGCGGCAGGGCGGTGCAGGGCTACGCCTTTTTCGACCTGATGGCGGTCAGCAACAAGAACGTGCCGGGCGATCCGCAGACCATCAGTTCGGTCGGCGGCGGGGTGAGGGCCAGCCTCGCCGACCGGATCTATCTCGACGTGTTCGGAGCGGTACCGCTCGAGCGGGCACCATTCCAGACGCAGCGCGGCGATGTGCGGTTGCTGGTCAATCTGACGATCCAGCTCGCGCCGTGGTTCCGGTGATGGCGATGGGTGCGGCAAGCAAGGGTAAAGAGGAAAGCATGACGCAGCAAGCAAGCCGCAAGGCAGCCGGACCGGGACAGATTGCCAGGCGCAAGCGCAACCGGCTGATGCGCAGCTGCTCCGCCTTCGCGGCGGCGATCGTCTTGAGCGGCCTATGGGGCAACGCGGCGCAGGCGCAAATGGTAACACCGCCGGTTGCTGCACGCCCGGCACCCAATCCCGCGTCGATCCTGCAGATGCGCGGCGCGCCCGAAGTGCGCAGCATTGCCGATACGAACCTGATCGCCGATTCGCGGATTACGCTGCAAGCACCGGTCGTCCCGCGGCCGCTGCCCGCGCCGCAACCGGCCAATCCGCAGGTGCGCACCGCAGCGATTGCCGATCAGAACCGCATGATGAAAGGTTCGGCAGGGACCGTGGTGCCCGGCGGGCCTCCTCCGGTCGTAGCGGCGCGCAGGGACCCAACCACAGCAACACAGGGCAGTTTCGCGGTTTCGTCGGGCACCGCGACTATCAATCGCAGCGCTTCGAAGGATCAGGTCCAGGTCACTTCCGCGCGAGCGATCATCAACTGGAACACCTACGACACCGACACTCTGGCAACCACCACCAGCTATATCAATTTCCTGCCCGCGGGTACCGAGCTGGAGTTCATCGGCACCGGAGCGAACTACACCGTACTCAACCGGGTGTTCGGGACCGCCGATGGTGCGGGCGAGTTTCGCGGCATAGCGTTCAACGGCACGGTCACCAGCCGCCTGTCGGATGCCGGGCCGATCGGCGGCAACGTCTGGTTCTACAGCCCCGGCGGGATTCTGGTGAACAACGGGGCCGCGTTCAATGTCGGCAGCCTCGTGCTCAGCGCGAGCGCTCTCAACGCGATCACCGGCTCCGGGACGACGATCGATTTCACCGGGGTGACGCAATCCGACAGCGCGATCCTGATCGCCAATGGCGCGAGCATCAACGCGCTGAATCAGGGCAGCTATGTTGCGATGGTCGCGCCGCGGATCGAGCAGGCAGGTACGGTCACGGTCAACGGATCGGTGGCCTATGTCGGTGCCGAGCAGGCGCAGCTCAGGATCGACAACGGGCTGTTCGACATCGCCATCGGCCTCGGCACCGAAGACGCCAACGGCGTGGTCCATACCGGCACCACCACGGGCCCGGCCCGGCAGGTCACGCAGGGCACCAACAATATCCTGACCGATCCGGACGGGCAGGGCATCTATATGGTCGCGGTGCCGAAGAACACCGCGCTGACCATGCTGGTCGGCGGCTCGATTGGATACCAGCCGGCATCGAACGCTTCGATGACGCCCAACGGCGTGCTGGTGCTCGGTGCGGGCACCGATGTCGAAAGCTCGGTCGATATCCGCTCGGGCACCCAGACGATCCAGTTCGACGGCCGCGATGCGGTCGACAGCGGCGGCATAAGGATGGCGGGCGCCACGTTGACCTCCGACATGACCGCCTTCGCATCGGGCCAGTTCGCCCTTCAGGTAGGCAACAACCAGGCTTTCACCATGGGCGGCGATGGCCGCGGCGGCTATTCGCTCGACGCGACCGGCGGTGCGGGCATCGTCGTGAGCGCAATCGGCAACGGTACGATCGACATCCAGGGCGATCTTACGCTCGACAGCGGTCAGGACCAGTCGGTCGGCGCGCCAATCTCGATCCTCGCGGCGGTGGACCCCGGTAGCCCGACCGGACCGGCCGGATCGATCAATATCGGAGGCAGCCTGGTCGCGGACTCGTCGGGCGTGGGCCGCGACGACTTTTTCGTCATCCGCCAGAACGGCAACACCGGCATCGGCGAGGACGCAGTCGGGGGCGATATCTCGCTCACCGTTTCGGGCGGCGGCAGCATTTCGGTGGGTGGCGACACCACGCTCGACGCTTCGGCGCAGGGCGGCAAGGGTGAGTTTCGCAGCGGGTCGTCGACCGGGGGCGATGTCTCGATCCTCGTCGAAGGGGCTACTTCCAGCTTGAACCTGCCCAATTTCGTGCAGATCATGACGACCGGCATCAGCGCCGAATCGCTGAAGCCCGGCGGCAATGGTTCCGCAGACCTCGGGGCGGACAGCACAGCGGGCAATTTCTCGCTGATCGTCGACAATGGATCGCTCGATCTCGGTTTCGCCCAGATCGATACCAGCGCCGATGCGACGAACGGAAGCGACGCGACGCAACCCCAGGAAAACGCTGCCCGGGCGGGGGACGTGACCTTCCAGTTTACCGGCGGGTCGCAGGATATCGGCAGCATCCGGGTTTCTGGCAATGCCAGCTCCGGAACCTCGTTCGACGCGAACGGGATTCGTACTGACGCTCCCGTCACGCTGGGAGAGCTGACTTTCGAGCTCGATGGATCGCAAACGACCTTCGGTCAGGACTTTTCCGTGTTCTCGGGCACCGGCTCGAGTGATACGGCCGCTGCGACCACTACCAGCTTCACCATAACCAACGGCGCGAACGTCTCGGTTGGCGGGGACTTCTTCTACGATACCAACAACCTCAATGATTCGGTTGTCCTGACGGTCGACCAGGGTTCCATTTTCGACATCGACGGGTCTCTCGTATTTGCTTTCGCGGGCCGTACCGCCGACATCGCTTCCGACCGGGGCGTCGACATCACGATCAATGTCGATAACGCTTCCTTGCTGGCCAATTTCGTAGCGCTCGACAGTTCGATCGAGAACGATTCCTTCGATAACCTCGGCACTGCCGGCGGCGACATCGCGATCAACCTGACCAATGGCGCCGTATTCGATGCAGGCTTCACTTCGATTTCGTCCAACGCGCGCGGAAGGGCTCTGGGGAGTTCGGCGACCGGGGGCAATGTTGCGATCACGGTCGATTCGAGCACCTTCCGCTCCACCGGCGGCGTCGACATTTCGGCCAATGGTGTCGCCGCCCAGAGCAATATCGATCCGTCGGACGGAACTTCGAGCGGGCAGGGCGGCAGCGTCCGGTTCGTCGTCACTGGCACCAACCCCTTGGTCGACATCGGCGACCTGTTCATCTCGGCCGATGGCCGATTCAACTTCGGGTTCGAGGAGGCCTCGTTCCTCGCGCCGATCGGCGGACCCAGCGGCCCCGTCGGTGTCGCGGCAGGCACCCTTGCGGTGCCGGAGGCGGCTGGCGGGCTGGGCGATGGTGGAGACGCATCGGGCGGCACCGTCGAAATGACAATCGAGACCGGCACGTTCAATGCCGCCTCGGTGACCGTCAGTTCGTCTGGCTTCGGCGAGAACGGGACGAGCGACACCATCGACGACGGAATCAACCCGCCGGTTGCTTTTGCCGGAAGCGGTGGCGCGGGCACCGGCGGCACTGTCACCTTCAACATGGTCGGCGGTACGGCAAATATTGATTCGCTTACGGTTTCGGCGAACGGACTCGGTGGCAACGGAGCCTTCTCCGACGAGATCATCGGAATGCCGGCCGGCGACGGTGGCAATGGCACCGGCGGCAGCGCCACCATCAACGCGACCGGCGGCACGCTCAACGTCACCAATGGCATCGCGCTGCAGGCACTCGGCAACGCCGAGATCTTCGATTTCGGTTTTCCCTTCACCTCGGTCCAAGGCAGCGGCGGATCTGGCTTCGGCGTCGACGCCGGCAATGGCGGGGCGGGCGAAGGCGGCTCGGCAACGCTCAACTTGATCGGCAATGCTGCGTCGGTGAACGCTGGGACAATAGAGATTTCGGCCGACGCCTACGGCGGTGAGGGCGGTTCCTCAGACACCAGCTTCTCGGGGGGTGTCCCAATGCCCGGCCAGACCGGCGGCAGCGGGGGCGATGCAACAGGCGGGACGGCGATACTCAACCATACCGCCGGAACGATCGATTCCAATTCGGTCACGGTCACGAGCGGTGCCATCGGCGGAGACGGCGGATCGAGCTTCGGTCTGTCGACCGGCCAGTCGGTCGGCAGCGGCGGGCGGGGCGGCAATGCCGCCGGCGGGACCTCGACGATCAACCTCAACCAGGACGATGCATCCAACCCGACCTATTTCGTGCGCTCGGTCTCCACCGGGGGCCAGGGCGGCGGCGGGCTGCTCAGCGGCGCTGGCGGG
>JBGSPZ010000096.1:0-2297 GCA_041738375.1 Parerythrobacter sp.
AACCAGATGCGCAGCGCGCGCCACCTCCTGCCCCATGCAAGGCGGCGGTTCCATGCGGCGTCGAAACGGGGCGGCTTGGCCATGCGCCCCTATCGCATCGGCAGGGCGGGGCAGCAAAGCGGCTTCCCTCGCCAATCCCCAGCGGCTAGGGGCGCGGGCTTACGGAGGTGCGAATGAGCGCGAGCGACGACACGGCGATGCTGGCCAAGGCGGAAGTGCTGATCGAGGCGCTGCCCTATTTCCAGCGCTATGCCGGACGCACCTTCGTGGTGAAGTATGGCGGCCACGCGATGGGCGACCCCGAAGCGGCGCGCGATTTCGCCGAGGATATCGTGCTGCTCAAGGCGGTCGGCATCAATCCGGTTGTGGTCCACGGCGGCGGGCCGCAGATCGGCGCGATGCTCAAAAAGCTGGGGGTCGAAAGCACCTTTGTCGACGGGCTGCGGGTGACCGACAAGGCAACCGCCGAAGTCGCCGAGATGGTCCTCTCGGGCGCGATCAACAAGGAACTGGTCGGCTGGATCGCCAAGGCGGGCGGCCCAGGCGGCCCCAAGGCGATCGGCATCTCGGGCAAGGACGGCGGGCTGGTCACCGCGCGCAAGGTTGAGCGGACGGTGAAGGACCCCGACAGCCATATCGAGAGCGTGGTCGATCTGGGCTTCGTCGGCGAACCGAGCCATGTCGACACGACGATCATCGATACGGCGGTGGCGGCTGGGATGATCCCGATCATCGCTCCGATCGGCGCGGGCGAGGACGGGCACACCTACAATATCAACGCCGACACTATGGCAGGTGCTATCGCAGCCGCGCTGGGTGCTGCGCGGCTGTTCCTGTTGACCGATGTCACGGGCGTGCTCGACAAGGAAGGCACGCTGCTGACCGACCTTACGCCTGCGCAGATCGCGGCGCTGCGCGAAGAGGGCACGATCAGCGGCGGGATGATCCCCAAGCTCGAGACCTGCGTCCATGCGGTCGAGGCCGGGTGCGATGCAGCGGTGGTGCTCGACGGGCGGGTGCCGCATGCGATGCTGCTCGAATTCTTCACCGCGCGCGGGGCGGGCACGCTCATCCGTGCCGGTTAGGCATCGGTCGATAAGCGTATTGCCCGGTTGATACACCGACCCCATCTTGGCTAGAATTGCCGCAGCCCCTTCTCCGAGGACACCATGGACGCTCTGATCGGAATTCTCTACATGCTGGCGCAGACGCTCAGCATGATCGTCATCATCTGGTTCATCATCGGCCTGTTGTTCGCGTTCAACGTGGTTTCGCGCGACAACCAGTTCCTGTACCAGATCGAACGCTCGATTTCGGCACTGCTCGATCCGCTGCTGCGGCCGATCCGCCGGGTCATGCCCGATACCGGGGCGGTCGACTTTTCGCCGATGGTGCTGATCCTGCTGATCAACGCCGTGCTGATCGTGCTTGGGAGCCTCTGAGCCGATGGGTGCAGCGACCATCGACGGCAAGGCCTTCGCGGCTACCCTGCGGGAGAAGGTCGGGGCGCTGGCGGCCGCATTCGAAGCGCAAGCGGGGCGCAAGGCCGGGCTGGCGGTGGTGCTGGTCGGCGAAGACCCGGCGAGTCAGGTCTATGTCGGCAGCAAGGGCAAGGCGACGCTCGCCGCCAATATGAACAGTTTCGAGAATCGCTTGCCTGCGGACACCGGCGAGGCTGAATTGCTCGCGCTAGTGGAGCAGCTGAACCAGGACGATTCAGTGGACGGTATCCTCGTGCAGCTGCCGCTGCCCGCCGGGCTGGACGAGCAGGCGATCATTTCGGCGATCTCTCCTGACAAGGACGTCGATGGCTTTCACGTCATCAACGCCGGGCGGCTGTCGGTCGGCCAAAGCGGCTTCGTGCCCTGCACGCCCCTGGGCTGCATGATGTTGCTGGCGGACCGGTTGGGCGACCTCTCGGGGCTCGAGGCGGTGGTCATCGGGCGCTCCAATATCGTCGGCAAGCCGATGGCGCAGCTGCTACTCGATGCCAATGCCACGGTCACTATTGCGCATAGCCGGACGAGGGATCTGCCCGCCGTGGTGCGGCGCGCCGATATCGTGGTCGCAGCGGTCGGTCGTGCGGAAATGGTCAAGGCCGAATGGCTCAAGCCCGGCGCGACGGTGATCGACGTCGGCATCAATCGCCTGCCGCCGGCCGAAGGCGAAGCGAAGGGCAGGCTGGTGGGCGACGTTGCCTTCGACGAGGCGACCACAGTTGCGGGCGCGATCACCCCGGTCCCCGGCGGGGTCGGTCCGATGACCATCGCCGTGCTGCTGCGCAACACGCTGGTCGC
>JBGSPZ010000101.1:0-3166 GCA_041738375.1 Parerythrobacter sp.
CACCCAGCTGCTCGCCATCGGTCACCCCCATGGCGGCGAGCAGCGCCAGCGCCACCGGCAGGTCGTAATGCGATCCTTCTTTGGGCAGGTCGGCAGGCGAGAGGTTGATCGTGATCCGCTTGGGCGGCAGCGCCAGCCCCATGCTGGCGAGCGCGGCGCGCACCCGCTCCTTGCTCTCGCCCACCGCTTTGTCTGCGAGGCCAACGATGTTGAACTTGGGCACGCCCGGCGCGACCGAGCATTGCACTTCGACGCTGCGCGCCTCGAGCCCGAGATAGGCGACGGTCCTCACCAGTGCGACCACAGTACCCCCCAACAGATGGCAGGCGAGCAATTGCGGTCCTCAACACAACGGCTTGCAATGCTTGGGAATAACGATGCTGGCCAAAAATGCCAGACCCGCTAGATCACGACGCATCGGGGATGGAGGGATCGATGCTTCGGCGGCTCGGCAGGCGGCGAATGGTGGTGATCGGGGCGGTGCTGGCGCTGATCGCCGCATGCCTTGCCGCGTGGGACCTTGACCGCGAGCGGCTGCGCAAGATGCCGATGCAGGAATTCGTCGCCCACCTTGAGGTGCGCCCCGGCACCGAGGGAATGAATGCGATGCTCGCCGAACTGCGCGCACGCGAGAAGGGTTCGTATCTGCGCCGCTGGGCCAAGGGTTTGCGCGACGAATATCGCCTGTGGCGCGATCTCGACAGCGCCGAGGGCGCGGCGCAGCATCTGCGCACCGCCAGCGAGATGATGGAGGCGGGCGCAACCGAAGCTGCGATAGAACGGCTGGAGAAGGTCGACCGCTGGGTGCAGGCCGAGAACCCCGACGGTGCGCTGGCCCGCGATGTCGAGAACCGCCTTGCCATTGCCTATCTCAGGCTGGGCGAACAACAGAACTGCTTCAACAATCCGCACGCCGGGGCCTGCATCGTGCCGATCGACAGCGGCGCGCAGCACAAGCTCGAGGAAGGGTCGACCAAGGCCATCGCCATGCTGGAGAAGCGCGTGCTTGTGCGCAATCGGGGCGATTACCAGGCCAAGTGGCTGCTCAACATCGCGCATATGACGCTGGGCGGCTATCCCGACCGGGTCCCGCCCGAGCACCTGCTTCCGATGCCCGGTACGATTGCAGACTACGCGGGGCCGAAGTTCGCCAATGTCTCCGACCTTGCCGGGGTCGACCGGATGAACAACGCCGGGGCCGCGGTGGTCGAGGATTTCGACGGTGACGGCCAGCTCGATATCTTCACCACCAGCTGGACGCTCGAGGGCGAAGTGCTGCTGTACCTGCGCACGCCGGACGGGCGCTTCGTCGATGCGACCGCGCAGTCCGGGCTGGCGGGGATGACCGGCGGTCTCAACGCGGTCCACGCCGATTTCGACAATGACGGCGATGCCGATATCTACCTGATGCGCGGCGCCTGGGGGCAGGGCGGCCAGCTGGTGCCCAATTCGCTGCTGCGCAACGATGGCAAGGGGCGTTTCGAGGATGCGACGGTCGAGCTGGGCCTGCTCCAGTTCGAGCCGACGCTGAGTTCGACCTTCGCCGATCTCGACCACGACGGCTGGCTCGACCTGATCGTCGCCAATGAGCGCAAGAGCCGCCGCGTTTCGGGCCGGGTCGACATTTTCATCAACCGCGAGGGAGAGCGGTTCGAGCAGTTGCCGCCATGGACCCCGGCGGATTTCGACTGCAATCCGAAATCGGTCGCGGCAGGCGACTACGACGGGGACGGCTATCCCGACCTGCACGTCTCCTGCCTGCGCGAGGCGAACCACCTGTTCCGCAATCGCGGAGCCGGTAACGGGGTCGCGTTCGAGGATGTCACCGCAGCGGCCGGCGTCGGCGGACCGGAGCGCAGCTTTGCCAGCTGGTTCTTCGACTACGACAACGATGGCTGGCAGGACCTGTTCGTCGCCCCCTATGGCGCGGGCCAGGTCACCGACACCATGGCGCGCAGCTTTGCCGGGCGCGATCCGGGCGAGTTCGATCCCAAATCCTCTAGCCCTGCGCTCTACCGCAATCGCGGCGATGGCACCTTCGAGGACGTCAGCGCGGCCGCCGGGCTCACAGCGCCCAATTACGTCATGGGATCGGGGTTCGGCGATTTCGACAACGACGGCTGGCTCGACATGTACTGGGGCACCGGCGCCTCGCCCTATGAGACGATCATCCCCAACACCGCGATGTGGAACCGGCAGGGGACGCGGTTCGAGCAAATCACCGCGTCATCGGGCCTCGGCCATATCCAGAAGGGCCACGGGACCGCATTCGGCGATTTCGACCGCGACGGGGATGCGGATATCTTCTCGCAGCTCGGCGGGGCCGCCAAGGGCGACACCTATATGAACGCGCTGTTCGAGAACTTCGGCAATGCCAACCGCTGGCTATCGCTGCGGCTCGAAGGGCGGCGAAGCAACCGCAGCGCGATCGGTTCGGTGGTGAAGGTGGAGGCGGTCGACGGGCGGGGGCAGCGACAGGTGCTGTGGCGGACGGTCGACACCGCGGGCAGTTTCGGCTCGAGCTCGCTGACCCAGTTGGTCGGGCTGGGCGATGCGGTGCGAGTCGAGCGCGTGACCGTCCGCTGGCCGGCCACGGGGATCGAGCAGAGCTTCACCGGGCTGACACCGAACCGCAGCTACCGCATCGTCGAAGGAGAGGTGGCCCCGAAACCGGTCGCCACCAAGCCCGCGCCGTTCAAGCGCCTGCCGCGAAAGATGGACCATTCGGGCCACTGATGGCCGCTCGTTAACCATAGCGCGAAACCCGCCGGCAACCGCGCCGCTTGGCAGGACGGTAAGGGCCTAGGCGCGAAAAGGGCGGTATGGTTGCTGCCGCCCGCCTTTTTGCCATCCTGTGCACCGCGCTGTTGCTGATCGCAGC
Source organism: Parerythrobacter sp. (assembly GCA_041738375.1). GTDB lineage: Bacteria > Pseudomonadota > Alphaproteobacteria > Sphingomonadales > Sphingomonadaceae > Parerythrobacter_A. The sequence continues at coordinate 2,882 of JBGSPZ010000101.1, forward strand.
GCCCGCGCAGGCGCAGCTGCTCTCGGTCGAGACCTGGATCGAGGAATGGGATCCGGCAAGTCAGCAGTGGGTGCGTGTGGGGGCCGAAGACGCTGCGCCGGGCGCGGACCGCCTCGTTCCGGCGCGGGTCAAACCGCAAACGCAAGCAATCGCGACCTACGGGCCGTTTCGCGTGGTCGATCCGACCCGCGCGGAGATGGTCGGGGTCACCGACCGCCAGTCGCCCGCCCAGTTTCGCGCGATGCTGCGCGATTTCCCGCAATTGCGCGAGCTGGCGCTGGTCGA
>JBGSPZ010000110.1:0-3237 GCA_041738375.1 Parerythrobacter sp.
CGCAGGAAGCGTGTTCGCTTGCTGCCATTCGACAAATTGCTGCACCGCCGGATGCGCCTCAGCCGCCTGCGTGCAGGCTGTCGTGCCGGTGAGCGAGAGCATGGCAGCGAGCGCCGCGCGGAAGGATTTGCGAGCCATTCACGCAAATCTACCGACCGTTCGCTCAAAGTCAACAGAATTCGCCAACTTCGACTTCGCCTCCCGGATTGGCGGCGCGCGCCACGCGGCCGGCCGCCAGGGCGAGATGTGACAGCCAATCGCTCCGCCTTTCCGAGACACCCAATGGGGTATAAGCTGCCTTGTCGAAAAGAAGGGTTCGCATATGGCACGGCAGTTTCGCGAGTCTATCGCCAGGGCCGGCACCCGGCACCTCACCGCTGCAATCTCGCTGGTGCTGTTCGGCTGTTTCCCCGCAGATCTTGCCGCCCAGCCCGCAACAGAGCCTGCCGTTGCTGTCGAGCGGTTTACCCTGCGTTCGGACGACTGCATCGGTGTCCATGCAGACGGGGAACCATGGTCGCAATGCGGATTTCAGGCGTTCGCGATGAATACATCGGGCGATCGCATTCTGACCGTGAGCGTGGCCGGATCGGTCGATTTGTGGAACGAGCGCGGCGAAGCCGTGACCAGCATCCGCTGGCCCGATCAGCCCGGCGGCGCGTGGGGCCACCCCAGTGCCGCTGTGGCGATCGCGGGGGATACCGGCTTTGCCATCATCCACGCGAACCAGTTGCTGGTCATCGAACTTGTTACCGGAAGGGAGCTCGCGCGGCACGTGCTGGACACAATGTCGGTCCGCGAGCTGCTGGTGGCCGAAGACGGCCGCCTGCTGGCCGCCGGGTACGACAAGGAGTGGCACCTGACGGCGGGTGTGATCGATCAGGCGAGCGGGACCTTGCACCCCATCGAGGGAATGCAGGATCTCGGGCGGGCGAAGCCGGGTTACTGGGTGACAGGCGACCGCGCGCCTTTTCGCTTGCATCGACCCGGCAACGCGCAGCCGGAGGTAGACATTCCCCGTTCCTGCATGCCGATCGATGATCGCTATTGCAGCTGGCGCGATATTCCGGGCCGGACGCTGCATATTCTCGATGTCGAAGCGCTTAGTTGGCGCGCGATCGATCTGGGATCGGTTGTCGACGGATATGAAATCGTCACGCCATTGCGCGCGGGTGAGGCGTGGGCGCTGCTCCGCTGCGGAAAGGTGGACTATGAGCGCGACGCAAAGCGCGCATGCTCGGCAACCGATTTGTCGAATGGCAAGGTGTTTCACAGCTTCCGTGCCGACAATCCCAAGGTGCTGGGCGCTTCGGGCAAGGGGGGCATGCCCGAGCTGCGGATACAGACCGACGGGTTCAGCCAGGTGAGCCGCTCCTACGCCGTAAGCTTCGCGGGCGAGGTTTCAGACCTGGGGCCGGCGAACCTCGTCAACCTTGCCGCGCCGCTGGGCGGGACCATTGCTTCGACCGGCAACAGCGCCACCAGCTTGTGGCGCGGTGCCGATGGCAGCCCGCTCGCCACTCTGCCCTTCGTCGGAACGGCCTGCGGCAATGGCTGGCCGAGCTGGATGAGGGCCTGCGCGGCGTCGGAAAATGGCCGCGTATGGCTGCACGCAAAGTCGATCCGCGAGGGCGGCGACCGGACAGAGGAACTTTCGGAACTCTATCGAACCGGGGTCACCGTTTATGATGTTCCCTTGGTGCTTGCGCCCGAATGAGACAGCGATAAGGGTCGGGCCGAACCTGTGAACAAGGATGCTCGACCGATGAAAACCCGTGCCGCCGTCGCCTTCGAAGCCAAGCAGCCGCTCGAGATCGTCGAGCTCGACCTCGAAGGGCCGAAAGCAGGCGAAGTGCTGGTCGAGATCATGGCGACCGGCATCTGCCACACCGACGCTTACACCTTGGACGGGCTGGACAGCGAAGGCATCTTCCCCAGCGTGCTCGGCCACGAGGGCGCCGGGATCGTGCGCGACGTCGGCGCGGGGGTGACCAGCGTCAAGCCGGGCGACCACGTGATCCCGCTCTACACCCCCGAATGCGGCCAGTGCAAAACCTGCCTTTCGGGCAAGAGCAACCTGTGCACCGCGATCCGCGCGACGCAGGGCAAGGGGCTGATGCCCGACGGGACCACGCGGTTCAGCTACAAGGGCCAGCCGATCTACCACTACATGGGCTGCTCGACCTTCTCGAACTTCACCGTGCTGCCCGAAATTGCGGTGGCGAAAATCCGCGAGGACGCGCCGTTCCAGACCAGCTGCTACATCGGCTGCGGGGTCACCACCGGGGTCGGCGCGGTGACCAAGACTGCCAAGGTCCAGCCGGGCGACAATGTGGTGGTGTTCGGGCTCGGCGGGATCGGGCTGAACGTGATCCAGGGCGCGAAGCTGGCGGGGGCGAACGTGATCCTCGGCATCGACATCAATCCGGAACGCGAGGATTGGGGCAAGCGCTTCGGCATGACCCACTATCTCAATACGAAGGGGATGAGCCGAGAGGACACCGTCGCGAAGATCGTGGAGCTGACTGATGGCGGGGCGGACTACAGCTTCGATGCGACCGGCAACACCGAGGTGATGCGCACCGCGCTCGAATGCTGCCACCGCGGCTGGGGTACCTCGATCATCATCGGCGTGGCCGAAGCGGGCAAGGAAATCGCCACCCGTCCGTTCCAGCTGGTCACCGGGCGCAACTGGCGCGGCACCGCCTTCGGCGGGGCCAAGGGCCGCACCGACGTGCCGCAGATCGTCGACATGTATATGGACGGGCTGATCCAGATCGACCCGATGATCACCCATGTCCTCACCCTCGAGGAGATCAACCAGGGTTTCGACCTGATGCACGCCGGGGAAAGCATCCGCAGCGTGGTGGTGTACTAGTTTTCCGTCATCCCAGCGAAAGCTGGGATCGGCCGAATTTCAGTGCTAATCGGCAACCGATTCCGGCGTTCGCCGGAACGACGAACGAGGAGAGCAACGCAATGTACAGTCACATGATGGTCGGTTCGAACGACATCGACCGGTCGAAGAAATTCTACGACGCGACCTTCAAGGCCATCGGCGGCAAGGAAGCCATCGTCGATGACAAGGGGCGCCTGATGTATCTCTACAACGGCGGCGCATACCTCGTGACCCAGCCGATCGACGGCGCGCCGGCCACGGCGGGCAACGGCTGCACCATCGGCTTTGCCATGACCCCCGAACAGGCCGACGCCTGGCACGCGGCGGGCGTCGCCAAT
>JBGSPZ010000115.1:0-4660 GCA_041738375.1 Parerythrobacter sp.
AGGGCCCCACACGGCGCGGACTGCTGTTGGGTGGGGGTGCCACCCTGGTTGCCGCAGGCGGCGGGCTGGCGGCGTGGAAGCTCGGGCTGTTCGGCCGACGGGCGCAGGCCAACAGTATTGCAGTGATGCCCTTTGCCAACCTCAGCGGCGATGACAGCCAGGACTATTTCTCCGATGGCTTGTCGGAGGAACTGCGCGCCGCGCTCAGCCTGAATCCGCAGATCGCGGTCGCTGCGCAAACATCGTCGAACAGGTTCCGCGACGGCAAGGAAACTGCCGAGCAGGTCGCTGCCGCGCTCGGTGTCGCATTCATCCTCGAAGGCAGCGTGCGCAGGTCGGCGGACGAGCTGCGCATCACTGCGCGGCTGGTCGACGGCAACTCCGGGTTCGAAACATGGTCCGAAGCCTTCGAGCGCGCGGCGGACAATGTGCTCGAGGTGCAAGAGGAAATCGCGACCAAGGTGGTCGATTCGCTGGTTGCGACCATGGCCGACGGTGACAGCAAGGGGACCGTCCGCCTGGGCGGAACGCAGGATCCACAGGCGCTCGATTCCTTCCTCAAGGGGACAGCACTCTATGCGCTCGCCGCAAGCGAGGAAACCGACCGCCAGGCGCTTGCGGCATTCGAAGCGGCGATTGCGCGCGACCCGGAATACGCCGCTGCATATGCCGCGCAGTCGCGCGTCTTGACGGTGATCGGCAGCGCCTATGCCACCGGCCGCGAAGTGAAGCCCTATTTTGACCGGGCAATGGCAGCGGCGCGGCGTGCCGTCGAGCTGGCCCCCAAGATGGCCGAAGGACATTCGGCGCTCGGCTTCGTGCTCACCAACGGACGGCTCGACATTCGCGGTGCGCGCGATCCACTCCGCACCAGCTACGAACTCGGCTTCGGCAATGCGTCGATCCTGGCGAGCTACGCGCTCTTCGCTGCGGCGGTAAAGGACTTCGACCAGGCGCGCGAAGCGATCACCCGGGCGAAGCGGCTCGATCCGCTCAACCCGACGATGTACCGCTCGCATGCGGTGGTGGAGTTCGCCGCGCGCGACTACCCCGCCGCTACCGAGGCAGCCGGGCGGGCGCTGGCGATGAACGACAAGATCAGCAATGCGCACCGCATCCTTGGCGACATTGCGCTGCTCGCAGGCGATTATCCTGCCGCCCGGGAGCATTACCGGGCGGAGACGACCGAAATTTCCGCGCTGGCCGGCCGCGCTATTACCAGCGCCCGGCTCGATGGCGATGCCGCAGGCGAGGCGGCACTTGCCGACATGGTTGCGCGGTTCGGCACCAACAGTTCCTACCAACAGGCGCAAGTGCTCGCGCAACTGGGGCAGGCCGATGCGGCGCTGTCTGCGCTCGAACAAGGCCGTGAGAAGGGCGATGCCGGTCTGTCCCAAATGTACACGGACCCGTTGCTCGATCCGATTCGACAGCAACCCCGATTTGAGGCAGTCTTGCGCCAGCTCGGGTTCATCTGATCCGGGCCGACTCATTTTTGGGGGAATGACCATGAAGAAGCTCCTGATGTTCGCTGCCGCTCCGGCACTGGCTCTCGCCGCCTGCGGCGATCCGGCGGAAGAAACCACCGAAGAGCCGGCAGCCACCGAAGAAGCTGCACCGACCGAGGAAGCGGCACCCGCAGCCACCGAAGCGGGCGATGCGATGGCCGGGGAAGGCGAGGCAGCGCCGGAAGCCGCAACCACCGATGGTGCCGGCGATGGTCAAGGCGACGGCGTCAATCGCGAAACCGCAGAGTAGTGTCGGAGAGGCGGGCCGACGGCGCCGAAGCCTCGGCCCGCCGATCACCATGACGATGGCATTCCGTCACCCGCTATTGCGGCATTGGGCACCCGGCCTTGTCCTGTCGGGCGTATTCTCGCTCCTCGCATCCCCTGCAGTCTGGGGTTTGCAGCTCGAGCCGGACAAAACACAGAGCGTCGAACCCGGCATTTCGTCCGTCGCTTTGCTCGACGAACTGGAGCCTGATCGTCAACGGCAGTTCGCGACGTTTTTCGACCGGCTGACATCTCACCAGAAAAGCTCTCTGGTCGACTTTGCAAACCACTTGCCAATCGGCGACCGCGGCCCGCTTGCGCTGCGCCTGCTCGACATGGAGCAAGACAGCGCAGAGCGTTTCATCTATTTTCTGGGCCTGCTGACCGACGAAGAGAAAATCGACGTCGCACACCGGCTGGCGAACAAGACCATCGAGAAATGGGGCCCACTGTTCGAATTCCTCGAGCTGGGCTCGCCTGACGAATTGCGCCTCGTCGTCCTGTTCGCGCAAAGCTACGGCGATTGCCCAGAGACCTATACGATCGGCTGGGATCGGACCGAAGGCCAGCCGTTCCCCTGCACACCGCAAGCGGTCGCCTTCCTGGAGCAATGGAAGACGGAGGGCGTCACCCGCGTCGTTCGGGGCTACGGTGCCCCGCCCGAAGTCAGGACCTGGCAGGCCGAGATCCTGTGGACAGACACGGGTGTCGCAAACACCTTCCCGCCGGCGCGACGGGCGAAAATGAGGCTCGAGCGCGGCGATCCGCTCGAACCGTGGGAAATGGCGCATATCTGTGGCGGCGCATACCTGGGTGATCGCTGGGTGCTGACTGCGGCGCATTGCGTGGCGGACTGGAAAGGTCCGCAGGCCGCGTTCTTCAACGAAGTCCAGGTTCGGCTCGGCGGAGACAACCTGAAGGGCAACAGCGGGACGCTGCACCGGATCGATGCCTTGGTGATCCATGCGTCCTACTCCGGCGTCACCGGGGGCAGCGACATCGCGCTGCTGCGTCTGGCAGCCAATCCGCGCCGCCAAGCGACGGTATCGGTCGCCCGCAAGGCGCCAAGTACCGCACCGGACAATGTAGTCAGCGTCACTGGCTGGGGTTACACCCGCGCGTCGGAAAGCTCGGCCGACACATTTGCGGCGGACGGGATGCTGCAGGAATACTCCTCCACCTTGCGCGAAGCGAAACTCAGTGTTCTGCCGCACGCCGCCTGCAACGACAATTCGCGCTTCGGGGCCCGGGGCTACCGGCTGCGCGCGGGCCAATTGTGCGTCGGAGCAGGGCGATCCCAAGGCAGTTGCCGCGGCGACAGCGGCGGGCCACTGATCGATCGCAGCTTCGGCAAGCCATACCGGCTGGTCGGGCTGGTGTCCTATGCCCCGGGCTGCGTGATGGGATCCACGCCTACGGTCTACACCGATGTCAGCACCTTTGCGCAGTGGATTGACGACGCGAAAATCGCTGCCTCGCCCTTTCGCATCATCAGCCTCGCCCAGCCAGCACGATCACGCCGCTAGGGCACTTGCGCGATTGCCTCGCGCCTTCGGCGTGCTAGACAGCAGCGATGGGACGCAAGGGGGCTCCGGAAAGTTGCGCGCCGCGCATTCTCCATCTCGGGGTCACCGGCCACCGCGAAGGCAACGCTGCGTTCGATGCCAACAGCGAAGCGATCGAACGCACCATTTCCGGACTGTTCGCGGCGCTCGAAACGCGGCTTGGGGCAGATGGCGGCTTGCCGGCTTTCCGCCTGCTGACCAATCTGGCGCATGGCACGGACCTGGTAGCGGCGGAGGCAGCCTTGGCGCGCGGTTGGGAGTTGCTCGCCCCGCTGCCGTTCGGGCGGCAGATCAACCTTGCGCTCAACACGCCCGGCCTGTCGCACACCGAGATCGTGGCGGTTGCTGACGGAGGTGCACCCGGGTCTCCTGAAGCGCATGAAGAGTATCAGCGGCTGGTCGGAATTGGCGACAAGGCCCGCTGTCTCGAGCTGGCCGACCAGGATCGCCTTGTCCGCGAAGGGCTTGAAACCCTCACCCGGGTCGACCCGACGTCGCGTGTGGCGCAGGATGTCGGCTTGCTGATTGCCGAGCGCACCCGTGCGGCAAGCATGGTCACAATCGAACTGTCCGACATCCTGATCGCCGTCTGGGACGGGCTTTCTCCCAGCGCATCGGGCGGGACCCGCGACACCATCGGCAAGGCACTCGCAGCGGAAGTGCCGGTGGTATGGATCGATGCGCGCAATCCCGCGGCACTCCGGTTGCTGGCGGATCCGGCAGACCTGATCGCCGCAATCGAGCAGCCCCGCGATGTAGGACCCGAACCGATCGTCGAAGCGATCGCGCAGGCGGCGGAAAGCGGGTGGCAGCAGATGCGCGAGGCGTGCGATCATCTGGATCAAAGCATGTGGCGCGCCAAGAGCGCGCGCCGGTTCCACGCCTATCGCCGGGTCGAGGCAGTCTTCGGCGGTGACGGTAAGCCGCTCGCTTCACTGGTCCAGCGATACGAGGACCCCGCCAATCCCGCTGGCGGGAGCCAGGGCAGCATGCTCTACGAACTGGAACAGCTGCCGGGAGCCGATGTTCGCTTCATCGACTCGATGAAGCGCGACCTGATGCCACGCTACGCGCTGGCGGACGGGATCGCGACCTACCTGTCCGATGCCTATCGCGGCGGCATGGTCGCCAGCTTTTTCCTCTCGGCGGCGGCGATCATCGGCGGGGTTGCCTATCTTCCGCTGGTCGGGCCGGAGCTGAAGTGGCCCTTCGCCATGTTCGAATTCCTCGTCCTCTGTGCGATCGTCGCGATCACCGTTGCGGGGACGCGCGGCAACTGGCACCGGCGCTGGTTCGGGGCGCGCAGGGTCGCCGAATACC
>JBGSPZ010000122.1:0-15415 GCA_041738375.1 Parerythrobacter sp.
CTTGGCGAAGACCTCCTCCACCCGCACCCGCGTGCCAGGCGGAAGCGCGGCGGGTTCGTCGGCCACCAGGGCACCGTGATCGACCACCTTGCGCCAACCCTGCGCCGCACCGCGCACCCGGCTTTCGAGCGTGAAGCGCGAAACGCTGGCGATCGAAGGCAAGGCTTCGCCGCGAAAGCCGAGGGTCGATACCTGCTCTATCGCATCATCGGGGAGTTTCGAGGTGGCATGGCGTTCGAGCGCCAGCGCCATTTCGTCAGGTGCCATCCCGCACCCGTCATCGGTCACCTCGAGGCGGGTCAGCCCGCCGTCCACCAGAGACACTCCGATGCGCGTTGCCCCGGCATCGATCGCGTTCTCGACCAGTTCCTTGAGCGCCGCCGCCGGGCGTTCGACCACCTCGCCCGCAGCGATGCGGTTGACAAGATTTTCGGGCAGGCGGCGGATGAGCGGCATGGGGTGAAATGCCTAGCGATGAAGCGCGAGGGATTCGAGGCCGGTGGAGAAAAATTTCCGCGAATCGGGTGATAAATTTTTGGCGTTTTCCCACGCTCGCGAGTAAGGGAGCGGCACCCCTGACAAATACGGGTCATATCTGTCGCAGCAACCTGCGGCAAAGCCCGAGAAATTAAACGGAATCAGTGACGAATGTCCTTCTTCTCGAACCTGTTCAAATTCGGCTCCAAGAATCTCGCAATCGACCTCGGGACGGCCAACACTCTGGTCTATGTTCCGGGTGAAGGCATCGTCCTCAACGAACCGTCGGTGGTGGCGATGGAGACGATCGAAGGCTTCAAGAAGGTCAAGGCTGTCGGCGACGAAGCCAAGATGATGATGGGCAAGACGCCCGACAGCATCGAAGCCATCCGCCCGCTGCGCGACGGGGTGATTGCCGACATCGAGATCGCTGAGAAGATGATCGAGTATTTCATCCGCAAGGTGAACGGCCGGAACACGATGTTCAGCTTCCCGGAGATCACCATCTGCGTCCCCTCGGGTTCGACCTCGGTCGAGCGCCGCGCGATCCGCGATGCGGCGAGCAACGCCGGGGCCAAGGCGGTGTACCTCATCCTCGAACCGATGGCGGCTGCGATCGGTGCGGATATGCCGGTGACCGAACCTGTCGGCAGCATGGTGGTCGACATCGGCGGCGGCACGACCGAAGTCGCGGTGCTTTCGCTGCGCGGGCTCGCCTACACCACCTCGGTGCGCACCGGCGGCGACAAGATGGACGAAGCGATCGTATCGTACGTGCGCCGACACCACAACCTGCTGATCGGCGAAGCAACTGCGGAGCGGATCAAGAAGGACTATGGCGTTGCCACCGCCCCCGAAGACGGGATCGGCGAAACGATTACCCTGAAAGGGCGTGACCTGGTCAACGGCGTGCCCAAGGAAATCACCATCAACCAGGGGCATCTGGCAGAAGCACTGGCGGAACCGATCGGCGCGATCGTAGAAGGCGTCCGCATCGCGCTCGAAAACACTGCTCCCGAGCTCGCGGCGGACATCGTCGACCAGGGCATTGTGCTGACCGGTGGCGGGGCGCTGATCAAGGGCCTCGACGTGCACCTGCGTGAGGAAACCGGCCTGCCGGTGACCGTTGCGGAAGACCCGCTGACCTGTGTCGCTGTCGGCACCGGCCGTGCGATGGAGGATCCGATCTATCGCGGCGTGCTGATGACAGCCTGAACGGGAAAGGGGGCGGATCATGGCGCCGAATTCCGCCCGGCGCTCGAGCAGCTCTCGCCGGGCCCAATATTCCGTTTTTACCGGCTATGTGCTCGCCACCATCGGCGCGGTGGTTGGCGCAGGTTTACTTGGCCTGTCGCTTATCTCTCCGGAGGCATTCAGCGGACCGCGCGAAGTTGCCAATGATGTAGCAAGCCCCGCGGGGGAGGTTTCCGCCCGGGCGCGCACCAATGGCAAGGGCCTGCTCGACAGCATAAGCGGGTATTTCCGCGCCGGAAGTCAGAACGCACAGCTCAAGAAAGAAGTCGAACTGGCGCGCATCCGCCTCGCCGAAGCGAAGGCGACCGAAGCAGAGAATGCGCGGCTGAAGGCCTTGCTGGGCCTTACCGAGGCAGAATTGAAGCCGGTGGTGGTGACGCGGCTGATCGCCTCGACCTCGACCAGTGCACGGCGCTTCGGCTATATCGGAGCCGGCCGGGCCGAGGGCGTGAAGGTCGGCATGCCGGTGCGCAGCGAACGCGGCGTTATTGGCCGGGTGCTTGAGGTCGGCAGTGCGACCTCGCGCGTTCTGCTGCTTACCGACAGCCAGAGCGTGCTGCCGGTGCGGCTTGCCTCCACCAAGCGGCGCGCAAGCGCCTTTGCCGAAGGGCGCGGCGACGGGCGGATCCAGATCCGGCTGATCAATCTCGGGATCAATCCCTTGCGCAAGGGCGACGTGCTGGTGACGAGCGGCGCCGGTGGGTACTACCGGCCCGGCACCGCGGTTGCGATCGTCAGCGAGGTAACCAGCGATGGTGCCATTGCCCGCCCGATCAGCGACCCGGCGGCGACCAACTTCGTGTCGGTGGAACCGATCTGGCAGCCCGAGGCCATTTCGGCAGCCGCCACACCGGTCGAGGAAAGCATCGCCGACTGATGGAACGGGTCAATCCGCAATCGCGCCGCGACGCCTATGGCAGCCGGATCAACCGGGCACCATCGCCGGTGCTGGTGTTTGCCGTTCCCGTTGTGTCGATCCTGCTCACCACCTTGCTGCCGCTGTTCTTCATTACCAGTGCGGTGCCCTATGTGCCGCCGCTGGCATTCATGATGCTGATGGCATGGCGGATCATCCGGCCGGGCATCTTCCCCGTGTGGATCGGGTTCCCGCTGGGCCTGTTCGACGATCTGTTCAGTGGGCAGCCATTCGGTAGCGCCATAATGCTGTGGTCCTTCGCCATGATTGCCATCGATATCATCGAAGCCAGGTTTCCGTGGCGCAGCTTCGTTCAGGACTGGCTGACCGTTGCCGTTTTCACTACGCTCTATATCGTAGCGTCCGCGATCGTTTCCGGTGGCAAGCTTGGCGCGCCGATGGTCATCGCGCTCATGCCGCAGATCGTGCTCGCGATTGTGCTTTTTCCTGTTGTTGCAAGATTGGTGGCCAGGCTCGACCGTCTCCGCCTGACGCGATTCAGGGAAGTTCGCTGATGGCCCGCCGCCGCAAACGGCCCGCTCCGCCGATCAGCCAATCGATCCTCGAAGGCCGTTACGAGCGCCGCAGCGTGGTGATCGGCGGCTTGGGAGCGGGCATCGGGGTGCTGCTCGCCGCGCGGATGGGCTATATCGCGATCGCCGAGAACGAGAGGTACGAAACCGAATCCGAAAGCAACCGGGTCAACCTCTCGCTGATCCCGCCGCGCAGGGGTTGGATCCTCGACCGCAACGGTGCGCCGCTCGCTTCCAACCGCGCGGATTTTCGCGTCGACATCATCCCCGAGCGGATGCCCGACGCGGACAAGACGCTCGACCAGCTGGGCACGCTACTGTCGCTCGATCAGGCCAAGATTCAGGACCTCAAGGACAAGGTCGCCACGTCACGCGGTTTCCAGCCGCTCGAAGTCGCGACCGGGCTCGACTACGAACAATTCGCAGCCATCAGCGTGCGGGTGCCGGAAATGCCCGGAGTCATCCCGCAGCGCGGTTTTTCGCGCTTTTACCCCACCGGCCCCAGCGTCGGCCATCTGATCGGCTATGTCGGCCCCGCCTCGGCCGAAGAGTACGAGCAGGATCGTAACCCGCTGCTGGTCACTCCGGGTTACAAGATCGGCAAGGACGGGCTGGAGAAGCAGTTCGAAACGAAGCTGCGCGGCACGCCCGGTGCGCGCCGGGTGGAAGTCACAGCCTCGGGGCGCATCGTGCGCGACCTCGACACGCGCGAGGATGTGCAGGGTCAGGCGGTCAAGCTGACGATCGACGGCCCGCTGCAGGACTATGCCGCGCGCCGCATCGGGCTCGAGTCGGGTTCGGTGGTGGTGATGGATTGCGAGACCGGCGACCTGCTGTGCATGGCCTCGATGCCGAGCTTCGATCCGAACAGCTTTTCCGACGGGATCGGCCGGGTCGAATACGCCATGCTGCGCGATGACGACCGGGTGCCGTTGCGCAACAAGGTGCTCAAAGGGCTGTATCCGCCCGGCTCAACGGTCAAGCCGATGGTGTCGATGGCGCTGCTCGAAGCGGGCATAGATCCTGAGCAGACCGTCAGTTGCGGCGGGGGGCTGCGGGTTGGCAATCGCGTGTTCGGTTGTTGGAACCGCCGGGGGCATGGCTCGGTCAACATGGCCAAGGCGATTTACCAGAGCTGCGATGTCTATTTCTATGCCATGGCCCAACGCATCGGGATGGACCCGATCGCGGCGATGGCGCGCCGGTGCGGCATGGGGCAGGAATTTCCCTTGCCGGTGATCAGCCAGTTCTATGGCACGGTGCCCGACCCGGCGTGGAAAATGCGCAAGTACAACCAGCCCTGGGCCGTGTTCGACACGGTCAACGCCACGATCGGCCAAGGCTATATGCTGTCCAACCCGTTGCAGCTGGCGGTCATGGCGGCCCGCATCGCGACCGGGCAGCAGGTCATGCCGCGTTTGCTCGGCAGCGCGAAGAAGCCCGTCTTCGATGCCTTCGGCTTCCCGGCAGAGCAGAAGCAGTTCATCCGCCAGGCGATGAGCGATGTGGTCAACGGCCCCGGCACCGCCGGGCGCGGCCGCCTGCCGTTCGATGATATCAAGATCGCAGGCAAGACGGGCACGGCGCAGGTGGTGTCGCTCAGCATTTCGGACGGCAGGTCCGGCCCATGGAAGTACCGCGACCACGGCCTGTTCATTTTCTTCGCCCCGTTCGACAAGCCCAAATACGCCGGCGCGGTGGTGATCGAGCATGGCGGCGGGTCAGGGGCCGCTTATCCGATAGCGCGCGACGTGACGACCTTCCTGTTCGACCCGGCCAAGGGCCTTGAGGCGCTGTATGGACTGGAGCAGCAATGGGGTGGCACCGCGCAACAACGGCTCGCCCGCAAATACGCGCAATATGCCGCCGACGCAGGCGAGCTTGCCGAAACGGTCCCGACCCGCGAGACCGAGATCTTCGACCGGGTTGATGCCGAGGCCCGGATAGAAGCGGCAAGGCCGGCTGTTCAGGCGGCCGACGCGGCAGTGAACCGTTCGCGCAATGTCGACTCGGTCATGAGCGAGGCCGGCGAATGAACAGCCTCGTTCCTTCCCCTATCGCGCGCCAGCCCTGGCAAATGCTCCTTCCGCTGTTCCTGCTGGTGACTTTCGGCGCACTTGTCCTGTATTCGGCGGCGGGCGGGCATTTCCAGCCTTTCGCATCTTCCCATCTGCTGCGCTTCGCCGTCTTCTTCGTCATGGCGCTGGTGATTGCCAGCCTTCCGCGCAGCACCATCGAGTGGGGTGCCTATCCGGCTTACGGCGCGGTCTTGCTGCTGCTGCTCGCTGTCGAGATTGTCGGCGCGGTCAAAGGGGGCAGCCAGCGCTGGCTCGAAGCCGGGCCGATCCGCATCCAGCCGTCTGAGCTGATGAAGCCGATGCTCGTTCTTGCGCTCGCGAGATTTTTCGCCGGTTTGCCATCAGGCATGGTGGGTAGCTGGCGATCGCTGGTCCCTCCGGGCGTGCTCATCCTGCTCCCGATCGTGCTGGTATTGATGCAGCCGGACCTGGGCACATCGATGGCGATCGTGTTTGGCGGCGCGGTGGTGATGTTCCTCGCCGGATTGCCGCTGTGGTGGTTCCTGACCGCCGGCGGCGAAGGTATCGCGGCGGCACCGCTGGTCTATATCATCGCCTTGCACGACAATCAGCGCGCGAGGGAGCTGACCTTCCTCGATCCCGAAAACGATCCGCTGGGCACCGGATACCATATCACTCAATCCAAGATCGCGATCGGTTCGGGGGGCCTGTTCGGCAAGGGCTTCAACGAAGGCACCCAGAGCCACCTCAACTATCTGCCCGAAGCGCACACCGATTTCATTTTCTCTACCATGGCTGAGGAATGGGGGCTGATCGGCGGCCTGTTCGTCCTCGTGATGTACGGATTGATCCTCGGCTGGGGTATGAAGGTCGCGCGTAATGCGCAGGACCGGTTCAGTTCGCTGCTCGCAGCGGGCGCGACCGCGACGATCTTCTTCTACATTGCCGTAAACCTGCTGATGGTGATGGGCATGATGCCGGCCAAGGGAATGCCGCTGCCGTGGATGAGCCATGGCGGATCATCGATGATGACCAATATGATCTGCATCGGAATGCTGATGATGATCAATCGCTGGAACCGGCACAAACGCGGAATTGTTGGATAGGTTCAGGCCTCGACCAGTCCCAGCTTGATCGCCTTGACCACGGCCCCGATCCGGTCCGACGCCTTGAGCTTGAGATAAATTCGCTGACTGTAGGTCCGCACGGTTTCCGGCGAGATCCCGAGGATCGTTCCGATATCGGTGGTCGACTTCCCGCGCGCCATCCATTGCAGGACTTCCAGTTCGCGCTCCGACAGCTGCGGCCGCTCGCGCGAGGTCTCGATCAGAACGCAGATGCGCTGGTGGGCGAATTGCGACAGGCTGCGGATATGCACGATTGCGGCATCATCCTCCTCGGTCGCCGGTCGCCCGAAGTCGAAGCTGGCATAGGCATCGCGGCTGCGCGGGCCGAATAGCGGTATACCAAAGCCATGCTCGAGCCCGAATGCCGCGAAGGCCTCGGCGAATTGGGCAACGCCCGGCCGGTCGGCGCAGTCGCGCATCGCATCTGCCCAATAGGTAATCCGACCCAGTTCGAAGGTGCGTTGCGGGATGGGATCGAGCTTGCGCAACTCCGGGTTGCCGTAAAGCTTCTCCGCCTCGGGCGGGAATCCGTATGTGTAAACGACGGTCCGGGCCGAGGTCGGCGCGTCGAACTTGGGCGACATGTGATAGCTCATGCGCACGAAGCCGAGTTCCAAGGCCTGATCGCGCACGAAATCGAACACTTCGGGCAAGGTGCCGAAGGTCTCGATCCTGCCTTCCAAGACGTCCAGTGCTTCCACCAAAGCTCTCCTGTCCCCCGCTTGCGGGACTTGAGGCGCCCAGAGGTTGCTCTATCAGGAAACCCAATTCGAGAACAGCGCCGCGTCTGGCTCTGGGTTTCTGCTTGCATGGTACTTGCCCAATCCGGCGGCAGTTGCGGCAAACCGGCTCGAAATCCGCAGGGGAAGATTACCACCGCCGGGGCGCTTCGGCTCCCGGCACATTGGAGACCGGCCATGTTGGCGCGCCTACTCAAGGGCACGCGTTCGCGACTGCGCGGCGCACCTCGAAGCTCCGGAATGGATACCGGGGCGCAGGATATCACGAACGAAGTCATCGCCTTGCTCGCTGCATGTGAGCAGGCGGGTGCAACGCTCGCCCTGCGTGACCTCCATCACCGGATCAATGCACCGCAGCCCGTGATACTGCGTGCCGTCGACGAGCTCAGGATCCAGGGACGGCTCCAGGTAGAGCAGGTCCTGCACGATCCCTTGGCCTCGAAAGTAACCCTGACGGACCGGTCGAACTCATCAAGATAGGACTTTTCATCGCGAGCGGGATCGCTATATGCAGCGCCTCCCGCCGCCTCGCGATTCGGGATTTGCCTCACGGCAATGGACGCTTAGCTCAGTTGGTAGAGCAGCTGACTCTTAATCAGCGGGTCGTAGGTTCGAACCCTACAGCGTCCACCACCCCCCAGACTTCCGGCCCTCTTCCCCAAACTGCGATAAGCCGCTAACCGCGCCGCAACTGGTTTGCGGAGTGTTTGCATGGCGCGTTTCCTGATTGTCGAAGCCCGGTTCTACGATCACCTCAACGATATGCTGGTTGCGGGTGCGCGGGCCGCACTGGAGGCCGTAGGGCACGAGGTCGAGGTTCTCACGGTGCCTGGCGCGCTCGAAATTCCCGGGGCCATCGCAACCGTCGCTGAAAGCGGCCAATATGACGGCTTCGTCGCTATTGGCGTGGTAATCCGGGGCGAAACCTACCACTTCGAGATCGTCGCCGGTGAGAGTGCTCGCGGCGTCATGGCGCTGACGATGGATGGCGTTGCGATCGGCAACGGCATCCTCACCGTCGAGAACGAACAGCAGGCCATCGTTCGTGCCGATCCCGCCCAGGGCAACAAGGGCGGCGAAGCGGCGAAAGCGGCGCTGGCGCTGCTGGACCTGCGGGCGAAATACGGGTGACCGGGCACAGCTATATCGCCGGCATTCCGCTGGTCCTCGGCGGAAACGTCTTCGGCTGGACCGCCAAGGGTGACGAGGCCTTCGCCGTGCTCGATGCGTTCTACGAGGCCGGCGGGCGGATGATCGACACCGCCGATGTCTATTCGGCCTGGGTTCCGGGTCACAAGGGCGGCGAATCCGAAGCTGTGATCGGCGAATGGATGGAAAGCCGCGGCGTGCGCCAGGACATGCGCATCCACACCAAGACCGGAATGCTGGGCGGCGCGGAGCTCTATGAGCCGGCCCGGGTCCTGAACTCGCTAGACGCATCGCTCGAACGGCTGCGCAGCGATACGATCGATCTCTACTATGCGCACAAGGATTATCCGGAGCTGGAGATCGGTCAAATCGTCGAGGCCTTCGGCGGCGCGGTGCAAAGCGGCAAGGTCATGGCGCTCGGAGCGTCGAACTTTGACGCAGCGCGACTGAGTGCAGCACTCGATGCCGCTAGTGCGACGGGAGCAACGCCCTTCACCGCGCTGCAGAACGAATACAATCTGGTCAATCGCGATACCTATGGGCCTGACCTACAGGCACTGGCGGTATCGCGCGGCATTGCCATGCTGCCATTCTTCGGTCTCGCCTCGGGTTATCTGACCGGGAAGTATCGGACCGAGGAGGATTTCGCGAAGTCCATGCGCGGCGGCCGTGCCAAGGACCTTGCTGGTGGAAGGGGGCCACAGGTGCTGGAAGCGATGGACGCAGTGGCCGCCGAAACTGGTACCAACCTGTCCGCCATCGCGCTCGCCTGGCTGGTGCGCCAGCCGGGTATCCCTGCCCCCATCGCCAGCGCACGGACGGTCGAGCAGCTTCATGAGCTACTCGAGTTCACCCGTGTCGAACTGAGCGACGACCACCTCGCTCGCCTCACTGCCGCAGCTTAGGCCGGGTTCGACAGTCCTTTCAGTCCCAGCGGCGCATAGTCGCCGATGGCGAGCTGCTCGAACACGCCCATCCCTTGCTCGCCGCTGTTGCTGGTGACGCGGCACAGCATCTGGACGTGGAGATGGTCGGGCCGCACGGGGTCGCAGGCGGCAAGATCGATATCTTCCCGTTCGACCTCAAGCGTACCGTGATCGAGCCCATGGTTCCACTTCGGCGAGGTATAGCCCAGCCCGCGCATCTGGAACCGGCCTACCGGTTCAAAGGTGAAGCTCTCGCCGCCCATCCTGAGGGTCCCACCGGCGGGCCAGCGAGTGCCGCGATCCAGTGGCGTTTCCATCTCGGGTTCGTGGAAGTCGGTGAAGGCTTCCGGCCCGTTGCCGTCGGGCGCCACCACCCCGCGCGTGTTCCACGCGGTCCCGTCGGCATGGGCGTTGAGGTGGTAGAACAGGCTGCGGCCCGGCAGGTTGACCGGGGTCCATTGCCAGAAGAAATGCGGCACGGCCGAGCCATTGTTGAACTGCGGATCGGAGGCGCCGACCGGCCGGACGCCCCAGCTGCGGTCACGCGTCCCGGCGGTCCCGGCGACCAGCGCCTTGCGCTTGCCATCGACTTCGATCCAGCCTTCGTAGTGGCCGTTCTGGGTCAGGCGCGTGTAGTCCATCACCGTGCGCGGGCCGATGCGCCAGACGAACCGCGGCTCCTCGATCGGGAACGCGCGGCCGGTGAAAGTGATGTCGGCGGCCAGCCCTTCCCCTTCCATGATCACGCGAAGCTTGTGCAGCGGTTCGACGATCTCGATTCGCACCGGGCCGCAGCTAAGATCCATCCGCTCCATCCCCAGCTTGCGACTGGCATGGAGGCAATGCTGCTTGCCGTCGCGCACAACGCAGAAATGCGCATCGGCCACATCGAGATGCGGATAGACCCCGAAGGCGACGGCGAAGAAGTCCTCGCCATCGGGGCCATAGCCGTTGAAGAAATAGCGGTCATAGAAATTGCGGTCGGTGCCCGAGTAGGCGACCGGTTCGGGCGTCTGGTGGATCGGATAATCATCACCCTTGGTCAGAACCATCATTTCTCTCCCTTGAGTGCGCCGAGGCTGTCATGCGCGAGCGCCAGCGCGCAGGCGCCCCGCGCCATCGACAGGAAATTGGCATCGCCGCGCTCGGTTCGCTCGACAAAGGCGGCGCTGAAAACCGCTGTTGTGACCCCATGCAACGCCCCGCAGCGGTAATCGTCCCAGATCTCGCCACGGCTGAGCTTCACCCCGCGCGTAGCCATTTCGGACAACCAGAGGTCGATCAGCCGGTCCTCATGCTGGCGGCGCAGCGCGTCGCCTATGCCGCAGCCAAGGAAATAGCCGATATCGGTCATGGGGTTACCGATGGTCACGGTCTGCCAGTCGAGCACAGCGATCGGCTCTGCCCCGCCCTTGATATCGAACAGCATGTTGTCGAGTCGGAAGTCACCATGCACCAGGCTGATCGGCGCCGGTGGCTCGTCCGTGAACACCGCGGTGGTGTGTTCTGCCACAGCCTCGCACAACTGCATGAATTCGGGCTCCAGCGTGTCGGCATAGCGCTCGCGCCAGACCGCCTGTGCCTGCGGATAGAGCGCGCGGATCTGGGCTGAGACTTCGGGCTTGGTCACCAGCCATTCGGTGTCGAGGATCGCCCGGTTGTGCCAGCTCGGCGCGTGGATGGCGGCCCCCTGCCGGATCGCCGCTTCGGCATCGGCAAGATCACATCCCGCGATCTGGTTACCGCCCCCGCAAGGGCCGAGGTCCTCGAACAGCAGGATGAATTCGCCGCCATCGTCTGCGAGGCCGGAGTAATGCACCTGCGGCACCCGCACATCCAGCTGCGGCGCGATATCGCGGTAGAAGCTGACTTCCTTGGAATAGAGGCCGAACATGGCGGCAGTGGACCGGCTCGTCTGGTCCTCGGCCGGAAACTTTCCGGCCAGTGTCGGCGGCGCGGAACTGCCAGCGGGCCTGCTCAGAGTGAAGCGCGCACTGTCCCCCACCTGCCCCGTGCCGATCGGTTCCCAGCTGACCGCATCGACCGGTGCGCCAACCACCTCTGTCAGCCAGCCGGGCGTGATGTCGCCTGGATGCGACGGAAATCCAGCCCCCATCCTCTTCTCCCTTGCGGGAACATTAGGTGGGGTGGCCCGCTCTAGCAATCATGAACGGACCGCTCGAATGGATCGCCGCTGTCGGCGCAATGGTTGCCGCCGCAATGATCGCCTTCGATCTGGGGCGACGCGCGACGGCGTGGGGTTTCCTGCTGTTCTGCGCGGTCTCGGTGATCTGGATAGTGGCCGGCACGATCAAGGGTGCGATGCCGATTATCGCGATGAACGCCATCCTCCTGCTGATCAATCTGTGGGGCGTGTACCAGTATTGGCTGCACCCGAAAAATCGCCCTGCGCAGAAGGTCGGCGACTGATCATTCCCCGGCGCAAACACGTGAGCTTTGTGACTGTTCTCTGTCCCCAATAGGAAATGCCTCGCATGGAGATCACCGGCGAGACACCGGACAGGGGTCACAGGATGTGACATCCATCCATTCCGGAGCAGATTCCGCTCAGGTTCGAGAAATGCGTCAAATCATGGCTTTGGATTGATCAACAATCGCAAAACAATCCAGCAGAGCCGCTGTGTCACGTTAATCTGGTCCAAGATGGACCAGATTAGGCAGTCGACTTCCCGACGCTTATGCTAAGTAATCACACCTAATCGGCCCTCAACAGCGACCTTGCGGGATAATGTCTGGCAGCTTTGACCCTTCGACGCAAATAATGAAAAGATAACCTGCAATGCCATCGCCAAATTCGCACGGCCCGCTTGTACAAACTCGCCGCACTGGCTGTGCACCGGTGCCTGTGTCGCTGCGACATGCCATTACCCCACGCTGCGCAAGCCGGATCCTACGCCGGGTCTGACTTTGATGGAGCAGGCGCGTGCATCGGCTGAAGGCCACTATCTTTTGCGCCGTCGGCGCGACACCGTGTTCGGCGTGGCCGATCTTTTTGGCGAACCGGCATGGGATATCCTGCTTGATCTCTACCTCGCCCACCTCGACCAGCGCGAGGTTTCGGTTTCAAGCGCGTGCATCGCAGCGAGCGTCCCACCTACGACCGGGTTGCGCTACCTCGCCCGGCTTGAGCGCCAGGGCCTGGTCAAGCGCACGCCGGACGGAATCGACAAGCGGCGTGTCCTCGTCACGCTGAGCGAACGAGCCATAGACCTTGTCGAGCGGACGCTGGTGGCCGACGCCTGAGAGGCGGTCACGCCGCCACCGATCAACCGAAGCAACGATCCCCGGCATAGTGCGCGCTGTCGCCCAGTTCTTCCTCGATACGAATGAGCTGGTTGTACTTGGCGAGCCGGTCCGAACGGGCGAGCGAGCCGGTCTTGATCTGGCCGCAGTTGGTGGCAACTGCGAGATCGGCGATCGTCGCATCCTCGGTCTCGCCCGAGCGGTGCGACATGACCGAGGTGTAGCCCGCCCGGTGCGCGATATCGACCGCCTGCAGCGTCTCGGTCAGCGTGCCGATCTGGTTGACCTTGACCAGCAGCGAATTGGCCAGTCCCTTTTCGATCCCCATCGCCAGACGCGCCGGGTTGGTCACGAACAGGTCGTCGCCGACCAATTGCACCTTGTCGCCGATCAGGTCGGTTACGGCCTTCCAGCCTTCGAAATCGTCTTCACCCATACCGTCTTCGATCGAGACGATCGGATAGTCGGCGCATAACGCGGCGAGATAGTCGGCCATCTCGCCCGGGCCGAGCGAAAGGCCTTCGCCGCTGATTTCGTACCGGCCGCCCCTGAAGAATTCGGTCGCGGCGCAATCGAGCGCCAGCTGGATGTCGGTCCCGGCATCGAAGCCGGCCTTGCCGATCGATTCCATGATGAAATCGAGTGCAGCCCGGGTGCTCGACAGGTTCGGCGCGAAACCGCCCTCGTCCCCCACCGCCGTCGCCAGACCCTTCTCGTGCAGGCCCTTCTTGAGCGTGTGGAAGATCTCGGAGCCCCACCGCACCGCCTCGGCCAGCGTCGGCGCGCCGACCGGCATGATCATGAATTCCTGGAAGTCGATCGGATTGTCGGCATGCTCGCCGCCGTTGATGATGTTCATCATCGGCACCGGCAGGACATGCGCCGACACACCACCGATGTAGGAATAGAGCGGCAGCCCCCGCGCGTTGGCCGCAGCCTTTGCCACCGCAAGGCTGGTTCCGAGAATGGCATTCGCTCCAAGCCGCGCCTTGTTCTCGGTTCCGTCGAGCGCGATCATCGACAGGTCTATGTCGCGCTGGTCCTCGGCATCGAAATTGCCCAGCAAAAGATCACGGATTACACCGTTCACCGCGTCGACCGCCTTGGTGACGCCCTTGCCGAGATAGCGGGTCTGGTCGCCGTCGCGCAATTCCACCGCTTCGTGTGCACCGGTCGAAGCCCCCGACGGCACGGCTGCGCGGCCGAAGCTGCCATCATCCAGCAACACATCGACTTCGACTGTCGGATTGCCCCGGCTGTCGAGGATTTCACGCCCGTGGATATCGATGATCTGAGTCATGGCTTGCTCCGCTTGGCCAGAGTGTTGTAATGGGCTAACACAGTCCCATATGGAGTATGGAGCGCGCTGTATGCGCCGGAACAAGGTGGCGCAAGTTGCGTTGCATCATTAACCGGATGGAATAGGATTTCATCGCTTTCACTGTTCGAAATTTTGCGCACAAAGGACATCATCATGGCTGAAGCAACCACATCCAAACCCAAGACCGCCAAGAAGGCGTCTGCCAAGACCGTAAAGGCTGCGCCGAACGGCACCGCCGAAGCGAAGACCCGCTTCAACGCCGCGCTGGAAGAAGCCAAGGCGGGCGCTGCTGCGCTGAAGAGCGAAGCGGCCGACCGTGCGGTGGCCTATCGCGACCAGGCGAAAGACAAGTCGCAGGATTGGGCTGCCGAAGCCAAGACCAAGGCGGGTGACCTTGCGGTTGAAGGCAAGGCCAAGGCGAGCGATGCAATTGCGTCGCTGGGCAAAGTGGTCGCAGACAATGCGGTGACGATCGACGAGCGCTTCGGCGAGAAGTATGGCGACTATGCCCGCAAGGCGTCGCGCAGCCTGCAGGAAACCTCTGCCAAGCTCGACGCCAAGGACATCGGCGAAATTGGCGAGGACGCGCGCGAGTTCGTGCGCAAGAGCCCCGGTACGGCCATCGGAATTGCCGCAGTTGCAGGCTTCCTGCTGGCCCGATTGTTCCGCGGCCGTCGCGACTGATCGCAGCGGACCGACGGAGAATGCTCGAGGGGACTGTCGAGAACGCCGAAGATGCGGTGGACGAGCGCGTGGCAGCGGACGATGTGCCGCCGCTGCGCTCGCTCGCCGAGGATATAGAAGCGCTCTATCAAGACGGCAGGACCTACGCCGAAGCCGAACTGGCCTATCAGAAGACGCGTGTCCGGCTGGTAGCCGCGCATGGCAAGGCCGGGCTGGGGTTCGGCATACTCGCGCTGTTTTTGCTGCATATGGCGCTGATCGGGCTGACGGTAGGAGCAATTCTTACACTGTCACCGCTGGTCGGGCCGCTCTCCGCGACGGCAATCGTCGTCGGGGTGTTGCTGGTGCTCGTGATCGGGCTGGCGCTCTTCGCGAGGGCACGTTTCGGGCGCATCGGCGCAGCATTCGGCGAGCGCACCAAGTGAGCCTGCCGCTCGATCGGCAATTGGCACAGGATCGTGCGTTGCGCGACGCCGCGCTCGAGCTGGTCAAGGCGGATTTCACCCATGTCCGCACCGATCTCAGCGCGCAGGGGCTCGCGACGCGTTTTGCTGCACGCATAAGCGAAGGTGCGATCGATCTGTACGAAGAGGCGGTCGAAACGGCCGACAACAATCGGGGTGTGCTCATGACGCTGATTGCGGCGGTCGTGCTGTGGTTCGCCCGAAATCCGATACTGAGCCTGCTTGGCGAGGAAGAGAACGACAATCCGGGGGCCCAACCGAACGAAGATGATGGAGAATGACGTGACCGACGAAGCCAAAAGAGACGAATTGCGGGCGAAAATCGAAGCCGGAGAGCGCCGCAATGCAGAGCGAACTGTCGGCGATTTTGCCCGTGAAGCGAGCGAAAAGGCCACCACTTTCGTCAAGGAGCATCCGCTTGCCACGGTCGCCGGTGTCGCCGCCATCGGACTCGCAATCGGTGCCATGACCCGCCCCGGCCGTCGCGCGGCACAAGCTGCCGGACGCAGGACCGGGGCAAT
>JBGSPZ010000200.1:0-5466 GCA_041738375.1 Parerythrobacter sp.
GGCCAGTGGGGCGGCGTCGTCCTCGCCGGACGCGCACCGGTGACCGACTGTATCGCACCGGGCGCGACCCCGGGCAGCGTCAACTGCGAACGCCAGGTCGAAGGCGCGGCGCAGCCCGCCATCTTCGGCGGCGCGACCAACGCGGACAATTCGGGCCGGATGGAATTCGTCCAGATCCGTTATTCGGGCTTCGTCCTTTCAGGCGATAGCGAACTCCAGTCGCTGACCACCGGCGGCACCGGCACCGGCACGGTGCTCAACAACATCATGAGCTTCAACAGCTCGGATGACGGCGTCGAATTCTTCGGCGGCTTCGTCAATCTGAAGGGCCTCGTGGTCGTCGGAGCGGAAGACGACGGTCTCGACACCGATACCGGCGTCAAGGCCAATATGCAGTTCGTGGTCGTCGCACAGCGCACTGGCGTGGGCGACACGATGATCGAAGCCGACTCGTCGAACGCGTTCAACGACTCGACCCCGCGCCAGAACACGCAGGTCTCGAACGCGACCTTCATCCAGCGCCGCACCGGCGACCAGGCGATCCGCCTGCGCGGCGGCACCGACTATGCAATCGTCAACTCGGTGCTGGTCGACGGTTCGGCCGGTACGCCTTGCGTCCGCATCGACGATGCGCAGACGATCCAGGCTGCCAATGGCGCACTCGACGAACTGGGCGCACCGCGCTTCCAGTCGTTCGTGATGGATTGCGACACCCCGTTCCGCAACGGCAGCAACGGCGGTGCGACCACTGCACAGGCGCAGGGCTTCTTTACCGCAGGGACGAACAACAACTTCAACTTCACCGCCACGCTGACCGGAGGCTTCATCAACGGGGCCAACGAAAACGGCGTTGCAGTGTTCAACCCCACCGCACTTTCGAGCTTCTTCGAAGTCCCGACCTTCATCGGTGCGGCTCGCGACAACAGCCGCTTCATCGGCTGGACCTGCGACAGCAGCACGCTGACCTTTGGCAGCAACGTCGGCGCCTGCACCTCGCTGCCGGTCTACACTTCGTAACCGGCAAGAGAGACCCCGGCACAGCGTGCCGGGGTCTCCGCTGCACTTAACCGGCACCCGCCGGGAACCGAATGGAATTCATCGTGACGAAGGGGTCATCGACCATGTCTACCGGCAAGCAGTTGACGGGGCTGCTCCTGCTAACCACTGCCCTCACCTTCCCGGTGACGGCGTTCGCCCAGGACATTACCCAGGACGTGGAGCCTGAAGAAGAAGTCACGGATCCCGAACAACCGGTCGATGCGCCGGTCGAGGAACCGGAGATCTCGATCCCCGGCGGCGGCGGCGAAATCGTCGTCACCGGCCGTCGCAACCGCGACGTCACCCGCAGCTCGACCCAGGTCGTCTCGGTCCTGACCAGCGAGGAAATCGCCCGCACCGGCGAAGGCGACATTGCGGGTGCACTCGGCCGCGTGACCGGCCTCTCGGTGCAGGGTCAGGGTTTCGTCTTCGTGCGCGGCCTGGGCGACCGCTATTCGCTTGCGCTGCTCAACGGTCTGCCGCTGCCTTCGCCGCAGCCGCTCAGCCGCGTGGTGCCGCTGGACATTTTCCCGACCAGCATCGTCGCCAGCTCACTGGTGCAGAAGACTTACTCGGCCAACTTCCCGGGCGAATTCGGCGGCGGGGTGATCAACCTTACCACCCGTGCGGTGCCCGATGAAGGCTTCATCAAGATCAGCGCCGGTGTCAGCGGCGACGAACAGACAACCTTCTCGCGCGGTATCGATTATTACGGTTCGGATTACGACTGGTTCGGCTTCGACGACGGGACCCGCAATGTCCCGCCCGCGCTTCAGGCTTTCTTCGACAGCGGCGCGCGCCTGTCGGACCTCGGCGTCGACCAGGCCTCGATCCTCAAGCAGCTCGGCAATCCCAACCTCGTCCTGACGCAAAACGTCGACGAGCTTCCGGTCAACTGGTCGGGCGGCATCACGGCAGGTGATTCATTCGACATCGGGTCCAGCCGCTTCGGGGTTATCGCCACCGCGTCGATCTCGAACAAGTGGCGCAACCGCTCGATCACATCGCAGACGGCGGCCAACGCCGATCTCGATCTCGATACCGACTTCACCGATTTCGTCACCGACAACCGCATCCTGGTGAACGGTCTGGTCGGCTTCGGTCTCGAAGCGGGCAATCACCTGTTTCGCTGGACCAACCTGTTCATTCGCGACACGCTGAAGCAGTCGCGCCTCGCGATCGGCGAGGATTTCCAGGACGATGACAGCGAATTCCAGCAGGATACGATCTGGCACGAACGCCAGCTGATCGACAGCCAGATCGTGGCCGAGCTGGTGTTCGGCGACCTCGATGTCGACCTGCGCGGCGGCTATGCACAGACCCAGCGTGAAGCGCCGTACGAATACAGCTTCACCTATGTCCGCACCAACAACCCCAACGACCCGCTGGGCGATACCTTCATCAACGTGCTCGACCGCCAGACCGGCAGCGCCTCGGTCGCCTTCTCGGAATTGAAGGAAGAGCTGTGGTACGGCGGGATCGACCTCAGCTATCCGGTGACCGACTGGCTGCGGCTGACGACGGGCTATGCCTATACCGACACCGACCGGTATTCCGAGCGGCGCCAGTTCCTGATCAACGCCAACAGCGATTTCCCCGACGGCGTCGGCGCCTTGCGGCCCGACCTGTTGCTGGGCGATGCAGTGATCGATTTCTACGATATCGGATTGATCGAAAGCACCGAGTCCGATCCTGCGTTCCAGGCCGAGCTGACCATCCACGGGGCGTACCTCAAGGGCCAGATCGAGCCGGTTGGCGGCGTCATGATCGACATCGGCGTGCGCTACGAGGATGCCGAACAATCGGTCGTCCCGGTCGAAGTGTTCGCCGTGCCGTCCAATTCGGGCAGCTCGACTTTCCTCGCCAATGACTACTGGCTGCCGGCGGCGACCATTACCTGGGAAGCCACCGACTCGCTCCAGATCCGGGTCAACGCATCGAAGACGATCGCCCGCCCGCAATTCCGCGAGTTGATCTTCCAGACCTACTACGATCCGGAAACCAACCGCCAGTTCAACGGCAACCCGTCACTGGTCGACAGCGAGCTGTTCAATGCCGAGGCGCGCGCCGAATACTACTTCGGACGCGGCAACCGGGTGTCGCTCGCCGGCTTCTACAAGAAGATCGACAACCCGATTGAGGTATACTCGAGCTTCTCGGACAACGACCGGATTTCGGGCTTCGCCAACGCGCCCGAAGCGACGCTCTATGGCGCGGAATTCGACCTGCAGTACGGGCTCGACCTCTATGACTGGGGCGGCTGGTGGGAAAACAAGCGCCTCGTCACCGTGGCGAACTATACCTACACCCAGTCCGAGCTGAAGGTTGGTGCGGGCGATATCGCGCGGGTGTTCCCGTTTGCCGATCAGCCGGCGACCAACTTCTTCCGTGATGGCGTTGCGCTGACCGGGCAGTCGGATCATATGGCCAACCTGCAGCTGGGCCTCGAAAACACCGACAAGCTCCAGCAGGCGACCATCCTGGTCAACTACTCGAGCGAACGGGTGACCAGCCGCGGCACCGCCAACCTGCCCGACATCGTCGAGGATCCGGGCCTGACGATCGACTTCGTGATGCGGCAGGAAGTCTCGCTGTGGAAGCAGCCGTTCGAGCTGAAGTTCGAAGCGCGCAACATTTTCGGGCGCGACAATCTCGAGTTCCAGGACAACGGCACCACCCGCATCGACATCAACAGCTACAAGGTCGGGCAGAGCTTCGCCTTTTCCGTGTCCGCTGAATTCTGATCCCTCTCCCAGGGTACGAAGAATGGCCGCTCCGCAAGGGGCGGCCATTTTCGTTGTAACCCGGTGTTGGTTCAGCCGCGCGGGGAGTCGAAGACGTAGCCGAGCGAGCGGACGGTGCGCAGCGTATTGCCCGCCCCCGCCGCCTTGAGCGCGCGGCGCAGGCGCCCGATCCACACGTCGACCGTGCGCTCGTCAATCGGCGGATCCTGCTTGCCCAGCCCCTCGATCAGCTCGGCGCGGGTCAGTACCTTGTCCGAATTCTCGACGAAGAAGCGCAGCAGGCGGAATTCGTTGGGACGCAGATCGATGATCGTATCGTTCCAGTTGGCGCGCAAGGCAGCCATATCGATGCACAGCGGCCCGATCTCGATCCGCGAGGTCGATGTGCGCTGATGTTTCGACTGCAGCGCCATCACCCGGTCGAGCACGATGGTGCGATTGAGCGGCCCGACGATATAATCGTCTGCCCCGGCCCGCAGTGCGCGGCGGCGATCCTCCGCGTCGTCCTGTTCGAGCACCATGGTCACATGCGCGTCGCTGGTCCGCGGGTCGGCGCGCAGACGGCGGACCATCTCGAGGCCCGAGAGGTCGTCCATCACCCAGTCGACGAAGGCCCACATGGTCCCTTCGACCAGCCGGTTCGGCCCCTTGGGCGTCAGGCGCGCAAACACGAAGCGGCTCGATCCGCTGTCGAAATCGTCGAGACTGTCGGCCATTTCCCCGGTGAGGAAGATCGAGACGATTTCCACTGCGCCTTGCCCCTTTCGCTTGGGCAAGTGGCGACATGATGTGACACGCTCATGACGGCATTTCGTTCTTTTTGGCCTCCCCGCGCATTTCGCCTGATCCGCCCGCCAACTGGCGGGTGTAGAACCAGCCGATCCCGATCAGGCTGAAGCCGAGCGCCATGAACGAGGCGATCCTTGCCAGCCCTTCGAGCCCTGCAGCATCGAGCAGGAAGACCTTGAGCACCGCGACCAGGATCAGCACCAGCGACCCGATGCGCCAGGTGCGGCTCTGGCGATAGGCGCCCCACCCGAGGAAGCCGATCGCGAGCACGATGCCGAGCAGCGATCGCAGCAGGTCCTCGGTCTCGCCCACCGGCGGGTCGAGCAGGATCGTGCCCGCGAAGGCCTGCCGCAGCAGCATCAGCGCACCCAGCACGATCAGCCCCATGGTGGCCACGTCGCAGGCGCGGCGCGCCAGAGGCATTTCTTCCGGTGCGAGTTGCCGGAGCAGTGCAACGCCGCCGAGCGCAACCGCAAAGCCCGCAAGGACAAGATTCGCGAGCGGCCATGGGCCCACGGCTTGCGCGACCAATATCGGATTGTGCAGCAGCAGCGAATAGAGGGTGAAGTGCGCCAGCGATGCTCCAACGGTCAGTGCTGCGGCCAGCTTAAATCCGGGCACGCGATCGGTGAAACGGTACATCGCTGCCGCTGCGACGATCAGGATCGCCTGCCACACCGTCCGCTCGGCCAAGCCATAGGCCACGAACTGCTCCGGCGTGGAAATGGCAAAGACCTGCTTGAAGGCGATGTGGCCCGCCACCGCCGCCAGAATGCCGAAGCCCGCCAGTATCGCGGCGCGGGATTCCCGACTGTCGGAAACGGAAGATTTCGCCATCGCCCCCAGAGCCACCAGCGGCGGGGCGATGCGCAGGGCGATGTCGCGCCAGCCGAGC
>JBGSPZ010000222.1:0-1977 GCA_041738375.1 Parerythrobacter sp.
CGCACCGCAGGTCGCAGCGCAATCGGCTGCACAACCTGTGGTACAGCAGGCCGCCCAAACCGCCGCCGACGGCCCGTGGCGTGTGCAACTCGGGGCGTTCTCGGTCCGTGCGAATGCAGACAAGCTGTGGTCGCGCGTTGCAGGCAACCCGGCCCTTGCCGGCAAGAGCAAGTTCGTCGTTCCTGCGGGCAATATCGTGCGCCTCCAGGCCGGCGGATTCGCTTCGCAGGGCGCGGCGCAGAGCGCCTGCAACAGCCTCAAGAGCAGCGGTCAGGCCTGTCTCGTCACCCGCTGAGCTTCAGCGCACGCTTTTGATCGAAAATGCGCTGCGGCAAGCCGACGCGACTGGCCTTTCCCCTGCCTCGCTGCGATAAGCGCGCGGCGTCATTCGAGGGGGGGATGCAGTGAGCGACGAACAGACAGGCATGGCTGAAAATTCTGGCGGCCTCGACGCGCCGGTCGACAAAGCCAACCGCATCGACAGCCTCGATTTCATCCGCGGCATAGCGGTGATGGGCATATTGTGGGCCAACATCGTCGCCTTCGGGCAGCCGATGCAGGCCTATATGTATCCGGACGCCTTCCTGGTTCCCGCCAACGATCATGGCAACTGGATGTGGATCGTCCAGTTCTTGCTGATCGACGGCAAGATGCGCGGGCTGTTCACGCTGCTTTTCGGCGCAGGGATGTATCTCTTCCTCGCCAAGGCGTGGGAGCGCGGATCGGGCATCGGATTGCAGGCGCGGCGGCTGTTCTGGCTGCTGCTATTCGGGCTGGCGCACTACTTCCTGATCTGGCGCGGCGATATTCTGGTCAATTACGCACTCTGCGGCCTCATTGCGCTGCTGTTCGTGAAGATGGCCGCGAAGAACCAGCTGATCCTCGGCATCGTCGGCTATGTCGCGGGCGGTTTCCTCTACGCGCTCTTGATGGCGACGCCCTATCTGTTCGCTGAAAGCAGCATGAGCGAAAACCCGATGTTTGCCGACAGCGTGACCGAACTGGAAGCCGGAAAGGCGGACGATATTGCCGACGGTGTGGCCGAAGCCGCGATCATCGGCGAAGGCCGCTATGGCAACTTCGTGGCTCACAATTTTTCCGAACACGGCACCGAACCCTTCGTGTTCGTGATGCTGTGGATGTTCGAGACGATCCCGCTGATCCTGATCGGCATGGCGCTCTACCGCATGGGCCTGTTCAACGGCGGGTTCGAGCGCGCGAAGCAGCTTCGGTGGGGCTGGATCGGGATCGTCGCCGGGGTGGCGCTCACCCTGCCCATCGCCTTGTGGGGTGCTTCGACCGGACCAAGCTACTACGGCAGCCTTGCCGCCTTCATGGGATTTGCGCCCTTGCCGCGCCTGCCGATGATCCTCGGCCTTGCTGCGCTGCTCGCGCTATTGGGCGCTTCGGCAAACGGCTGGCTCGGGCAGCGGATCAAGGCAGCGGGACGCGCGGCGTTCTCGAACTATCTCGGGACGTCGATCGTGATGTTGCTGGTGTTCCACGGCTTTGCCGGCGGGCTTTATGGCGAACTCGACCGGCCGCAGCTCTATTTCGTCGTCGCTGCGACATGGTTGCTGATGCTGCTGTGGTCCAAGCCTTGGCTCCAGCGGTTCCGCTTCGGCCCGCTCGAATGGCTGTGGCGCTGCCTGACTTACGGCAAGATTTTCCCGCTCAAGCGTTAGAGGATTACGCCGCCCTTGATCACGCGGGTCGCGCGGCCTTGCGTTGGTTGGCGGTCGAACGGGGTGTTGCCGGCGGTTGCCGCCATTTGCGCCGAATCGACGATCCACGGCTTGTCGGGATCGACCAGACACAGGTCGGCTTCGTAGCCTTCGACCAACGCCCCGGCCTCGACTGCCAACAGGCGCGCCGGATTGCCCGCCAGCAGTTCGAAGGCGCGCGCGGTGTCGATCACATCATCGCGCACCAGGCCGAGCGTCATCGCGAGCAGCGTCTCCGCCCCGGCCATGCCCG
>JBGSPZ010000235.1:0-5706 GCA_041738375.1 Parerythrobacter sp.
GGTCACCCTCGCCCGCCAGACCGGCGTTAGCCGTTTTGCGGTGCTGGGTGCGGGCTGCATCGGGATGACCACGGCGCTCGCGCTGCTCGACACCGGGGCGGAGGTGACCCTCTACGCCGAAGATTTTCTGCCCGACTCGCGATCCGCGCGCGCGACCGGGGTGTGGTCGCCCAGCAACCGGATCGCGATGGAAGACGCCATTGCGCCCGATTTCCTCGGCCGGTGGGAAGGCTGGACCCGGCGCTCGCATGCGGTGCACCAGCAGATGATCGGACTCGCAGGCGATCCGGTAGAGTATGTCCACCAATACAACCTTGCCGGAGGCGAGGCTCCGAACGTCGAGGAGACGCGGCCGTTCCTGCATGTCCACCGTCTGGTGCGCGATCTCTCGCCGTCATGGGGTGCGGTCGAGGGGGTGGAGAACCCCTTCCCCGGCCGTTTCGTGCGCAGCGGACCGAACCTGATCTTCAACATCTCCGAATATGCCGATCGGTTGATGCGTCTGTTCCTGCTCAAGGGCGGAACGATGGAGAAGCGCACATTCCCCGATCGCGCAGCGGCGCTGGCGCTGGACGAACCGGTGATCGTCAACTGCATGGGCTATGGTGCGAAGGCAATCTGGGGCGATGACAGCCTGGTCCCGGTGCGCGGCCAGATCGCCTGGCTCGTTCCCCAACCCGAAGCGCGTTATGCCCTGTGGTTCGATCAGGTGCAGGCGATCTCGCGGCGTGACGGGCTGATCGTCCAGTACCTCGGGCCGAATGACGACTGGGGCTATGACAATGCCGACGAGAACCCCGATCGTGCCGAGGCCGAGCGGGCCCTCGCGAGCTTGCGCGAGCTGTACAGCTGACACGCATTTCGCTTGCACAGCTCCAAGCCTTTGATATTTCTGCGCTAACGGGTGGCAGGGAGAGACGGGGATGCGCGGTGTAGTGGCAATTGCGGCGCTGGCGATGCCGGCGACGGTGTGGGCGCAGAGCAGCCAGGGCGATGTTTCCGTGACTATCTACAGCGAACAGGCGCTGGTCGACGACACCCGCGTGCTCACCCTGCCCAACGGCGAAGTCCGCCACGAATTCCGCGATGTCTCCGCTGCGATCCGGCCCGAAACGGTGACCCTGCAGGGCGACGGGATCGAGATTGCCGAACAGAACTTCGATTTCGACCTGCTCTCCCCCGCTGCATTGATGCAGAAGTCCGAGGGGCAGACGATCACCCTCATCCGCCGCAATCCCGCCACCGGTGCCGAAACCACCGAACAGGCCGAAGTGCTTGCGGTCAACGGCGGGGTGGTGATGCGGGTCAACGGCAAGGTCGAGGTGCTGCGCGACGACGGGCAGCCCGTGCGCGTGGTGTTCGACGATATCCCGCCCAACCTGCGCGCGCGCCCGACGCTGTCGGTGACCTTCGATTCGACCGCCAGCGGCACCCGCCCGCTGCGGCTGAGCTATCTCACCACCGGGCTGGGGTGGAATGCGGACTATGTCGGCGTGTTCGACGAGAAGAAGCAAACGATGGACCTGCAAGGCTGGGTCACGCTGACCAACACCACGGGGACGCCCTTCCCCAACGCCGAGATCACGCTCGCGGCGGGCGATGTGGTCAAGCTCAACCAGCAGGCGGCGCAGCGCCGCAACACCAACAATTACAACAACTACAACGCCGGTTACGAACGCAGCGAAGAGGACGAGGCGGTCGGCGACCTCTATCTCTACCCGATCGAAGGCCGCTCGACGATCGCCACCAACCAGAAGAAGCAGATCGGCTTCCTCGATGCGACCGGGGTCGCGGCCAAGCGGACCTATCGCTTCACCTGCGACTGGCTGTGCAGCAGCGACGAGCCGCAGAGCGCGGAAAGCATCATCGACTTCAACACCGGAAAGAGCGGCGGCCTCGGCCGGGCGCTTCCTGCCGGGGTCGTGCGGGTCTATATGCGCGATGCCAATGACAAGGCGCGCTTCGTCGGCGAAAGCCGGATCACGCATACCCCCGCCGGGTCGGACATGAAGATCGTCACCGGCTATGCCTTCGATGTGAAGGTGAAGCGCGTGACCGAAAAGCGCGAGCAGGTGACGGCCGACGAGTGGAGCAAGACGGCGGAGTACCGCATCGTCTCGGATGCCGGGGTCGAGACGGTCACAGTCAACCAGCAACGCACCTACCAGCGGACCGAGATGCGCTATGTCGTCACCAACGCGCGCGATGTGCCGGTGACGGTGGAGGTGGTGCAGGACGGGCTCAATGGCTATGCGCGGGGCACACGAGTGACCAAGGAAAGCATCGAGGGTAAACAGCTCGGCGCATGGACCCGTGTTTGGCAGGTCCCCGTCCCCGCGGGCGGCAAAACCGAACTGACCGTGACCTTCCTGACCGACTTCTAGGCCATGGGCCGCACGCTCCCGTCCCTTGCGATCGGCGCGCTGATCTTGGCGACACCGGCTGCTGCGGATACGCCAATCGTCGTCTCCTCTGCGCCCGACGATGTCGCGGTCACCTTTTACCGGGACGGCTCCCGCTATCCCGGCGACGCGATGGCGTTCGATATCGAGGATAGCGAGGAAATCCTCGGCGGCTATGCGATGGTGGCCGAGACGCGGACCATCACCATTCCGCCGGGCGAGGTCACGGTACGGTTCGAAGGTGTTGCCAGCGGGATCCAGCCGGAGAGCGCGATCCTGCTCGGCGGCGACCTTAAGGAGAAGAACTTCGACAGCCGCTTGCTTTCCCAGCGGGGGTTGATCGATGCATTCCACGGCCAGGTGGTGACGGTGCGCTACACTGACGACACCACCGGCGAGGTGGTAACCGAACCCGGCACCATCATGACCTTCCCCGACGATGCGCTCGTGATCAGGACGGCGCGGGGCTATGTCAGCACGGCATGCGAAGGCACGGCCGACACGCTGCTGTTCCCCGGAGTACCCACGGACCTGACAGCCAAGCCCACGCTGTCTATGCTCACCCGGCCGGACAACCCCGGCGGGACGATGACCGTCACCCTCGCCTATCTGGCGATGAATTTCGACTGGCAGGCGAACTACGTCGGGACCTTCTCGCCCGACGGGCAAAAGCTGAGCCTGACCGGGTGGATGACGCTGGCAAGCAAGGACAAGACGAGCTTCGGCGCGGCAGAGGTGAGCGCGGTCGCCGGCCAGGTCTCGCGCGCGGCGCTGACCGAAGAGGAGGAAGACGCGCTCTACGAAGCAAGGGAAAGCGATCCCTATGGCGAGGACAATATCGAGCTGAGCTATGCCTGCTGGCCGCAGGGCCGCACGGCAAGCGGGCAGAACTGGCCGGTGCTGTTCGGCCCCGGGGATCTGCCGGTCAAGGAATCTCCGGTCTATGTGCAGTATGGCGGAGGATACGGTCTGCCCTATGTGGGCGCGGACGGTGAATACGACACCATCGTCGTCACCGGCAGCCGCATCGCCAATCGCGACGATCTGGGCGATCTGAAGCTCTACACCCTGCCGTTCCGCGCCAATGTGCCCGCGCAGAGCCTCAAGCAGGTGCGCTTCCTGCGCGACAGCGAGATCGACGGCGAAACGCTCTATCGCACCAGCCTGACCGCCGACGAGAGCTATGTGAACGATCCGGAACTCGTCTTCCGTTTCCGCAACCGCAAGCGCGATGGCTTGGGCGAACCCTTGCCGCAGGGGCAGGTGACGCTGTTCCAGCACACTGCGGCGGGCAGGCACCTGGTCGGCGAGACCTTTATCAAGGACAAGGCGGTCGACGAGGATGTGCTGATCACCATCCCCGATAACGATATCGACGTGGACCTCGACATCGATACCACCGATCGCGCAGGCGACGATTGGGAAGAGAAGGAGCTGACGGTCGAGAATTACTACGAATGGCCGGTAACGGTCGAGGTCGAGCTGAGCGACGAGCTGGACTACGACACCGAATACCGGCTCTCGCGCTTTTCGGGCAAGGTCACGCGCAAGGATGGCAATTACCTGTGGCGGGTTATCGTCCCCGCCGAAGGCGAAGCGAAAATCCGCTACCGCGTGACAGAGATCGAGCGCGAGGTCATCGACCTCGAGGAATAGTTCACCGCGACGGGAGACCCGAATGTTCGAGGACATCGCCTATTCGGATGGCGACACCGCGCTGCACGGCAAGCTGGCACGCCCTGCCGGACCTCCACGCGCTGCTGTTGCGGTCTATCCGACCTTCATGAACACGACCCCCGGTGTCGAAGCCAAGGTACTTGCCCTGGCCGAGGCCGGATATGTCGCATTGATCGGCGACTTCTACGGTCCCGATTCGCCTGCGGATTTCCAACAGGCGTTTGCTGCCATGACGGCGCTTCGCGCAGATGCTTCGGCGTGTCGTACCCGCCTTCGGGCGACGCTTGGCAAGCTTCGCGAACTCGATCCGGACCTGCCGCAACTGGCGATCGGCTTCTGCCTAGGCGGGTTCGCGGTTCTCGAAATGGCACGCGACGGGCAGGATCTCGCTGCCGTCGCCAGCTTTCATGGTTTGCTCGATACCCCCTTGCCCGCGATCGAACCGATAACGCCGCGCATCCTCGTCTGCCACGGCGATGCCGACTCGCTCGTCCCGCGCAGCCAGGTGCTCGGTTTCTGGGAGGAGATGGACCGCGTTGGCGCCGACTGGCACTTCCACAGCTACGCCGGGGTCGAACATGGCTTCACCAATCCGCAAATGCTCGATGGCAGCCCTAGTCCGGCCTACGACGCCAGCGCCGACCGCCAGAGCTGGGCCGCGATGCTCGGGCTGTTCGACGAGGTGCTCGCGTGAATGGAGAGTCGATTTTCCTACAATGCCGTGTTCTGCTAGACAGCGGACCGCTCTTTGAAACCGTCTTTTCGGCTTTGCACCAACGCCCGGCACCGCATTCTTCGAGCAAGGGTGTCACCCTGTTGGATTGTTCAAGTCTCTGAATCCAAAGGTTTTTGAAAATCCAACAGGGTGACAGGTGTCGCCTTATTCCTACAAGTTTGCCGCAGCGTGACGCTGCGACTCGCGGCGCTTACGCCGCCGTCTGGAAAGCCTCTTCGCCCAGCGCCATCATGCTGTCGGCACCCGCTTCCAGCTTGCGCCGCAGCGCCCCGGCATCGGGCAGGTAGCGGTCCATGTAGTAGCGCGCGGTGGCCAGTTTGGCTTCGTAGAATGCCGGGTCTTCGGGCGATCCGGCCAGCGCATCCTTCGCGACCTTGGCCATCTTCAGCCACATGTAGCCGAGCGTCACGATGCCCATGATGTGCATGTAATTGTGCGCGCCGGCGCCAAGGTTGTTCGGATTGGCCATCGCGTTCTGCATGAACCACATCGTTGCTGCCTGCTGCTGGCTCAGCGCCTTCTCGAGCGCCTCCGCCAGCGGGGCGAGCGTCTCGTCCGCCTTCGCCGCCGCGATCTCCTCGCCCACCAGCTTGAAGAACGCCTGGATGCCCGCGCCGCCGTTATGCGCCAGCTTGCGGCCGCACAGGTCCATCGCTTGAACCCCGTTGGTGCCTTCGTAGATCTGGGTGATGCGGGCATCGCGCACGAACTGGCTCATGCCCCATTCCTCGACATAGCCGTGCCCGCCGAAGACCTGCTGCATATTGGTCGCGACCTCATAACCCTTGTCGGTGCCGTAGCCCTTGATGACCGGGGTCAGCAGGCCGAGGATCAGGTCGGCCTCGGCGCGCTCTTCCTCGGTCTGCGCCTTGTGCGTCAGGTCGACCAGCA
>JBGSPZ010000242.1:0-9221 GCA_041738375.1 Parerythrobacter sp.
AGGACATGGCCTGGCGCGATAATCCGGTCGAAAAGCGATTGGAGCACGCGCTGGTCAAGGGCATCGACGCCCATGTGGTCGAGGACACCGAAGAGGCGCGGCAGGCCAGGGCCGAAGCCGGCGGGCGCCCGATCGAAGTGATCGAAGGCCCGCTGATGGACGGGATGAACGTGGTCGGCGACCTGTTCGGCAGCGGCAAGATGTTCCTCCCGCAGGTGGTCAAGAGCGCCCGCGTGATGAAGAAGGCGGTCGCCCACCTGATCCCCTTCATCGAGGCGGAGAAGGACCTGCTGCCCGAGCAGGAACGCAAGGCCAAGGGCAAGATCGTGATGGCGACGGTCAAGGGCGACGTGCACGATATCGGCAAGAACATCGTCGGCGTCGTGCTCCAGTGCAACGGCTACGATGTGGTCGACCTGGGTGTGATGGTGCCGTGGCAGAAGATACTCGAGGTGGCCAAGGCGGAGAAGGCCGACATCATCGGGCTATCTGGCCTGATCACACCCTCGCTGGACGAGATGGTCACCGTGGCGGAGGAAATGAAAGGCGGCGGGTTCGACCTGCCGCTGCTGATCGGCGGGGCGACCACCAGCAAGGTCCACACCGCGCTGAGGATCGATCCGGCCTATGTCGGTCCGGTGATCCATGTGCTCGACGCGAGCCGCGCGGTCGGGGTCGCGAGCCGGCTGTTGTCCGACACGCAGAAGGACGAATTCGTCGAGGCGACCGCGAGCGAATACGAAAAGGTCCGCGAGGCGCGCGCGGGGAAATCGGCCAGCGTGCTCCTCAGCCTTGAGGAGGCGCGGGCGAACTACTACGACGCTTTCCTCAGCGACAAGCCCGCGCCGCCGCTCCAGCCGGGCCTCCATGTGTTCGACGCCTGGGATCTCGCGGACCTGCGCGAGTGCATCGACTGGACCCCGTTCTTCCGCGCATGGGAACTGCACGGCAACTACCCGGCGATCCTGACCGATGAGGTGGTCGGCGAAACCGCGACGCAACTGTTCGCCGATGCCAATGCGATGCTCGACCGGATCATCGCGGGCAAATGGCTGACCGCGCGCGGTGTGGCAGGCTTCTGGCCCTGCGCGCGCGATGGCGACGATGTGACGTTGCATCTGGCGGAAGAGGAACGCCATGTGGTCCTCCCGTTCCTGCGCCAGCAGGTCAAGAAAAGCCGCGACCGGGCGAATATGTGCCTCGCCGACTTCATCGATCCGGCGGGCGACTGGATCGGCGGTTTCGCGGTCGGCATCCACGGGATCGAGCCGCATTCGGCGCGCTTCCTTGCCGACAAGGACGATTATTCCGATATCCTGCTGAAGGCGCTGGCCGACCGTTTCGCCGAGGCCTTTGCCGAAAAGCTGCACCAGCATGTCCGCACCGATCTGTGGGGCTATGCGCCGGGCGAACAGCTGACCAACGAGGCGCTGATCAAGGAGGAGTATCGCGGCATCCGCCCCGCTCCAGGCTATCCCGCCTGCCCCGACCATAGTTTGAAGCCGATCCTGTTCGACCTGCTCGACGCCCCTGCCAACACCGGGCTGACGCTGACCGAGAATTTCGCCATGTGGCCGACCGCCGCAGTCAGCGGATTCTACTTCGGGCACCCTGAAAGCCAGTATTTCGGTGTCGCCCGCATCGGACGTGACCAGCTGGAGGACTACGCGCGCCGCCGCGGGGTCGATATGGCGACCGCCGAACGATGGCTGCGCCCCAACCTCGACTGAGCCGATTGCCGCCGGGTCGGCTGGTGCTGCTCGGCGGCGGCGTGCTGCTGCTGGCCTATGCGTCGCTGTGGTTGAGCGTGCCCTATGATCATCGCCTGCTCGAGGCCCTGTGGTTCCTGCCCGGCATCGGCGTGATCGGCGCGATTATCGCCAACACATCGGGCACCGGCGGCGGGGTGGTGTTCGTGCCGGTGTTCAACGCGCTGCGCGAATGGGACGTGATGGACCTGCAGCCCCTGCAGGTGGTCGGCGTTTCAATGGGCATCCAGAGCTTCGGCATGACGATGGGCGCGCTGCGCTGGACCGACCGGCTGTATCACCAGCCCGCGCCCGAGCCGCTCCATGCGCCGGTCCGGCCCCGCGATTTCTTCACTGTCGCGCTCGGCGTGCTCGCGCTCTCGATCCCGGCGATGCTGGTCACCCAACGGGCGACCGCGTTCGATCAGCACGCGGTGCTGATGGCCTACAAGGGGTTTTCGATCGTGCTGGGGCTGGCGCTGATCGCCAGTACCTGGACGGTGAATCGCCGCCGCCCGGAGAAAGCGAGACTCGAGCGGGTCGATCTGGTCGTTCTGCTCCTCCTCGCGATTCCTGGCGGCGTGCTCACCGCGCTGTTCTCGGTGGGCATTGGCGAACTGGTCGCGCTGTATCTCTTCATCCGGCACTATCCGGTGCTGCTGTGCACCGGCGCGGCGTGCCTGATTTCTTCGGTCAGCGTCATCTCAGGCGCGGTGTGGCATGTCGAGGCGGGCACGATCCAGTGGGAAGTCGTGCTGCTTGCCGGGCCCGCTGCTGCGCTGGGCGGCTTCCTCGCCCGCCCGATCGCGCTGTGGCTCGGCGCGCGGCGATTGAAGACGCTCGACGGCGGGTGGATCGTGCTCTCGGCGCTCTATTTGTTGTGGCTCAATCGATAGGATGCGCTAGTCTGCCCGCCATGGCAGGGGAAGCGACGCAGCGTACCGTGACGGCCGAAGGGCACCTGCCCGAGGTCGCATGCCTGCACGAATTCTGGGCGACGCATGTGCAGGGCGGGATGCAGCTGGAGCAGATGGTCGAGCGATTGCTGCTCAGCACGCTCGGGCTCGGCAATCTGCAGACCTACCGCTATCTCCAGTTCGGCCGGCCGAGCTTCGCCGAGTTCGAGGACTGGATCGTGGCCACCGCCGGACAGCCCGACGCGAACACATTGTCGCGCTACCACGCCTGGCTGACCGAAACGCCGCCAAGCGACGCGGCGCAGGCTGAGCTTGACGCGATCGATGCGATGGCACCCGTGCTGGACGAAAGCGATCTCGCGCAATGGGATGAGAACGGATTCGTCGTGCTGCACGATGCCATCTCGCAAGCCGAGGTCGCTGCGGTGCGCGATCTGGTGTGGCAGCAGGCGGGCGGTCACGCGGACGAACCCGAAAGCTGGTATGGTGAGCGCGACGGCGGGATCATGCTCGCCTGCTATCAGCATCCCGCGCTCGAAGCGGCGCGGCGCTCTGCCCGCGTGCGCAAGGCCTTTGCGCAGCTGTGGGGCACCGCCAATCTGTTCGTGACGATCGACCAGCTCGGCTTCAACCCGCCCGAGCGCGAGGGGCATCCCTTCGCCGGGTCGGACCTGCACTGGGACGTCAGCCTTGCCACGCCCGTGCCCTTCGCGACGCAGGGTGTGCTCTACCTGTCCGACACCGCGGCCGATCAGGGCGCGTTCCGCTGCGTTCCGGGATTCCACAGGACGATCGACGATTGGGTTGCCGGGCTCGGTTCGGCGGACCCGCGCGCGGTCGATCTCCACGACCAGGAACATTATGTCGAGGGGCGAGCGGGCGATCTGGTTATCTGGCACCAGGCGCTGCCGCACGGGGCGAGCCCCAACCGCTCGGACAAGCCGCGGCTGGCGCAATATGTGAACCTCTATTCGCCCGACATGGTGATCCGCAGCCGCTGGCGCTGAAGGCGGCAAAACCGCGCATCGCCGATTGACCACGGCACGCGAATCGCGCAGGGCGGTCCGGTCTTTCGGCAGGAGCGATTCTGCCGGACGGACCAGCGGGAGAGACCCTGCTTTCGGGCAGGGCGCCGAAGGAGCAACCGCCCCGGAATCTCTCAGGCCAAAGGACCGCTGGACCGGCTGACACTCTGGAAAGCGCCGCTGCCATGCAGGGGCCACCGAAGGAAGAAGTGCCCCGGCGTGCCGGTGCATGAAGCTCTCAGGTTTCCCGACAGAGGGGGCGGTGCCGCGCTTCAACCCGAAGCCGGCGGAGTCGGGGACTGTGATGAGCGATTTCGATACCGGTACGGACGAGGAAGTGATCGAGGTGGGCACGTTGCCGCTCGATGCGTGGCACCGTGCGCAAGGCGCGCGGATGGTGCCCTTCGCCGGCTATCACATGCCGATCCAGTACGCCGGTCCGTTTGGGGGCATCGTGGCCGAGCACGAATGGACCCGCACCAGCGCGGGCCTGTTCGATGTGAGCCACATGGGGCAGCTGCTGCTGTCCGGGCCGGATCTCGATGCGGCGGTCGAGGCGGTGCTGCCGATCGACCTGTCGACGCTCAAGCTCGGCCAGCAACGCTATTCGCTGTTCCTCGACGAGGAAGGCGGGGTGCTCGACGACCTGATGGTCTCGCGCTGGCCCGAGCATCTTTATCTGGTGGTCAACGGCGCGACCAAATGGGACGATATCGGCCATCTGCGCGAGCATCTGCCCGACGATATCACGCTCAACCACCTCGAGGACCGCGCGCTGCTCGCATTGCAGGGGCCCAAGGCGGCGGATGCACTCGCGCGCCATGTGACCGGCGAATATGTGCTGTCCGATCTCACCTTCATGAAGTTCGGCCAGTTCAAGCTGGCGGGTCACGACGTCACCATCGCTCGCGCGGGCTATACCGGGGAGGACGGGTTCGAAATCTCGCTTCCGGCGGATGCGGCGGAGGAAATCGCCACGCTGCTGTGCGGGGAGCCCGAGGTGAAGCCCATCGGCCTCGGCGCGCGGGATTCGCTCCGGCTCGAGGCGGGCCTGCCACTCTACGGCCACGACCTGTCGCCCGAAACCTCGCCGATCGAGGCGGGGCTGGTGTTCGGGATCAACAAGCGCCGCCGCACCGAAGGCGGCTACCCCGGAGCCGAGCGGATCAACCGCGAAATCGCCGAAGGCACGGCGCGCAATTGGGTCGGTCTCAGGCTCGAAGGCCGGATGCCCGCGCGTGAGGGTGCCGAGGTTTTCGCGGGCGACACCAGGGTTGGCACTGTGACCAGCGGCGGTTTCTCGCCCTCGCTCGGCTACCCCATCGCCATGGCCTATGTCGCCGCCGGGCATGCCGCGCCGGGCACCGCGCTCGACATCGAAGTCAGGAACAAGCGTCTCGCCGCCACGGTGGTGCAGACGCCCTTCGTACCGCATCGCTACTACCGAGGGAGCAAGTAGAATGGCCCGTTACTTCACCGACGAACACGAATGGATCGATGTCGATGGCGAGAACGCCACGGTCGGCATCACCGACTATGCGCAAGGTCAGCTGGGCGATATCGTCTTCGTCGAACTGCCCGCCACCGGCACCATGCTCGACAAGGGCGGCGATGCGGCGGTGGTCGAAAGCGTCAAGGCGGCAAGCGACGTCTACGCCCCGATCAGCGGCGAAGTGATGGAAACCAACGACGCACTCGAAGACGATCCCGCACTGGTCAACACCAGCCCTGAGGAAGACGGCTGGTTCTTCAAGATGACCGTTGGCGACAAGGGCGAGCTCGAAGGGCTGATGGATGCCAAGGCCTACAAAGCGTTCTGCGACGAATTGTAACCATGGGTGCGGCGCCGCAGTCCCTGGCCGAGTGCCATCTGCTGGTGGCGGTGCCGCTGTATGACGGGGCGCAGGGGCCGTTCCTGCGCGCGCTGCTCGCGCTGACCGGAGTTGCGCGTGCGCGCGAACTGAAGCTCAGCGTCGCTCTGCTGACCCATCAGCCTTCGATCAACCGGGCGCGCAATTCGCTGATGACCAGCTTTCATGACGGCAGCTACACCCACATGTTGTTCGTCGACGGGGACATCGGTTTCAACGCCGACGAGGTTATCGGGCTGGTCGAGGCGATGCTGGCCGATGACAGCCGCGCGATCATCGGCGCGCCCTGTCCCAAGCGGCTGATCAACTGGCAGACCGTCGCCGCAGCGGTGCATAAAGGGCTGGGCAAGGACAATCCGGCGGAGCTAGAGAAGTTCGCCGGAGACTTCGCCTTCGAACTGCTCGATCCCCGGGCGCAGATCGCGCTCGACCGGCCGGTCGAACTGGCCAAGCTCGGCACCGGTCTGATGCTGATCCGCCGCGACGTTGCCGAAGTGCTGCGCGCCGCGCACCCCGAATACGAATACCGGCCGAACCCGGCCGAGCGTGCAGCCAGCGGTCTTGGCGAAACGGCGCATGCCTTCTTCCAGCCGATGATCGAACCCGATACGCGCAAGCTGCTGTCCGACGATTACGCTTTCTGCCGCCGTGCAAGCGATGCCGGTTTCCGCATCTGGCTCGCGCCGTGGATGCGCACCACCCACACCGGGCCGGCGACATTCTCCGGTTCGCTGGTCGATCTAGCCCGACTATTCCCTTCCCCACAAACCGAGTGATTTCATGCGCTATCTGCCCCTGACCGATACCGATCGCAGCGCCATGCTCGCGAAAATCGGCGTGTCGTCGATCGATGACCTGTTTGTCGACGTGCCCGAAGAAGCGCGGCTTTCCGGGCCGATCGCAGGCCTGCCGCTGCACGCCAGCGAGATGGCGGTCGAGAAGCACATGCGGCGGCTGAGCAAGAAGAACCTTGCCGCCGCCGATGCGCCGTTCTTTCTCGGCGCGGGGGCCTATCGCCACCATATCCCGGCGAGCGTCGACCACATCATCCAGCGCGGCGAGTTCCTGACCGCCTATACGCCCTACCAGCCGGAAATCGCGCAGGGCACGCTGCAGATGCTGTTCGAATTCCAGACCCAGGTCGCGCGGCTCTATGGCTGTGCGGTGGCCAATGCCTCGATGTACGACGGCTCGACCGCCTGCTGGGAAGCGGTGGCGATGGCGCACCGGGTGACCAAGCGCAAGCGCGTGGTCCTCTCAGGCGCGCTGCACCCGCATTATGCCGAAGTCGTGCGCACCATGGCCAAGTTCACCGACGACGAGATCGCCGATGCCCGTCCATCCATGCAGCCTGATCCCGACCTCGAAGGGCTGATCGCGCGGATCGACGACACGACCAGCTGCGTCGTGGTGCAGTATCCCGATATCCTTGGGCGTCTGTCCGACCTGTCGCAGATTGCCGAGGCGGCCCATGCCAAGGGCGCGCTGCTGGTGGTGGTCAACACCGAACCCGTCGCGCTGGGGATGGTCAAGTCGCCGGGCGAGCAGGGAGCCG
Organism: Parerythrobacter sp.; assembly: GCA_041738375.1. Lineage (GTDB taxonomy): Bacteria > Pseudomonadota > Alphaproteobacteria > Sphingomonadales > Sphingomonadaceae > Parerythrobacter_A. Next base: position 7,117 of record JBGSPZ010000242.1, read on the forward strand.
ATATCGTGGTGGGCGAGGGTCAATCGATCGGCGTCGGGCTGCAGTTCGGCGGCCCCTATCTCGGCCTCTTCGCGGTGCGCGATCCCAAGCATGTGCGCCAGATGCCGGGCCGCCTGTGCGGCGAAACGGTGGATGCGGACGGCAAGCGCGGTTTCGTGCTGACGCTTTCGACCCGCGAGCAGCATATCCGCCGCGAGAAGGCGACGAGCAATATCTGCACCAATTCGGGGCTTTGTGCCTTGGCCTTCATCGTTCACATAACCTTGCTTGGTGAGAAGGGCCTGCGCCAGCTTGCGTTATGGAACCACAGCCTCGCCTGCACTGCCGCCGAACGACTGGTCAAGGTACCGGGAGTGCAATTGCTCAACGCCACTTTTTTCAACGAGTTCACGATCAGGGTCGGTCGCGACGCGCGCGAGCTGGTGCGGCTGCTCGCCGACAAGGGCATATTGGCCGGGGTCTCGCTCGGCAGGCTCTATCCAGACTCGGAGGGCCTCGACGATGCCCTGCTGGTCGCGGTGACCGAAACCACCAGTCACGAGGATATCGAAGCGCTCGCGGTCGCGCTTAAGGAGGCCCTGGCATGAACAGTCCCAACACATCCGGGTGGAAGCCCGAAATGACCCCCGCAGACGGCGAAGGGCCCGAAACGCTGACCGGCAACCGCGCGCTGATGCTGGAGGAACCGCTGATCTTCGAACTCGGCAATGCCGAAACCACCGGGGTCGATTTCCCTATCGAGGACGGCACGAACGCCTCGCTGAGCAATGTCGTTGAAACGGTGGTGGACGACGTATTCTACCGGATGGACGCCTTCCTCCGCCGCGATCCCATCAGGCTGCCGGGCCTGTCGGAACCGGAAACGATCCGCCACTACACCCGCCTTTCCCGCCAGAACTATGCCATCGATCTCGGGCTCTTTCCGCTCGGCAGCTGCACGATGAAGCACAATCCGCGGCTCAACGAGAAGGTCGCGCGGATGCCCGGCTTTGCCGATGTCCATCCGTTGCAGCCGGTCGAAACCGTGCGCGGCGCGCTGGAGGTGATCAACGAGCTGGCGCACTGGCTGATTGAACTCACCGGGATGCACGGCGTCGCGATGAGCCCCAAGGCGGGTGCGCATGGCGAGCTGTGCGGCATATTGTGTATCCGCGCCGCGCACGAGGCGCGCGGCGATGCACGCAAGGTGATCCTCGTGCCTGAAAGCGCGCATGGCACCAACCCGGCGACCGCCGCCTTTGCAGGCTACGAGGTCGAGGATATTCCCGCGACCGCCGAAGGCCGGGTCGATCTGGAGGCGCTTAAGGCGCGGCTCGGGCCGGACGTCGCGGGGGTGATGATCACTAACCCCAACACCTGCGGGTTGTTCGAGCGCGACATGAGGGCGATCTCCGACGCGGTCCACGCTGCGGGCGGCTACGTCTATTGCGACGGGGCGAACTTCAACGCCATCGTCGGCAAGGTGCGGCCGGGCGATCTCGGGGTCGATGCGATGCACATCAATCTGCACAAGACCTTCTCCACCCCGCATGGCGGCGGCGGACCGGGTTCGGGGCCGGTGGTGCTGTCGGAAGCGCTCAGCCCGTTCGGCCCGCTGCCCTATACTGCGCGCACGATGGACGGCGTGGTGCATCTGGTTGAAGAAGAAACCGCCGACGCGTTCTCCGAAGAGCATTTCGGCGGAAAAATGCAAAGCTTCGGCCGGATGACCGCGTTCCACGGCCAGATGGGCATGTTCACCCGCGCGCTGACCTATATCCTGAGCCATGGCGCGGACGGCCTCAAGCAGGTGGCGGAAGACGCGGTGCTCAACGCCAACTACATCCTGCGCAGCCTCGAGGACCTGCTCGACGCGCCGTTCGGGCCTAGCGGGCCGTGCATGCACGAGGCGCTGTTCTCCGACGCCGGGTTCGGCGGCGGGTTGTCGACGCTCGATCTCGCCAAGGGGCTGATCGACGAGGGCTATCATCCGATGACGGTGTACTTCCCGCTGGTGGTCCACGGCGCGATGCTGGTCGAGCCGACCGAGACCGAGAGCAAGCATTCGCTCGACCAGTTCATCGCCGCCTTCCGCCATGTTGCGGAGCGCGCGAAGGCGGGTGACG
>JBGSPZ010000366.1:0-8328 GCA_041738375.1 Parerythrobacter sp.
GGTCAAGCCCGAGGATGGCGACATGATCGCGTTCCTGACCGATGGAGTAATCGAACCGGTCGGCACGGCGGGAACGATTGTCCGCGGCGAAGGCGGCGAACGCTCGCTCTGGCTCCGCTAACTCGCGAGGGTTTGCAGCGCGGCGCGATTCAGCAGGGTGGCCTCGCGCCGCGAGGGAAGGTCGATCAGTCCTTCCTTCTTCATCCTGGTGAACTGGCGGCTGACCGTCTCGATGGTCAACCCCAACACATCGGCGATCTGCTGGCGCGCGAGCGGCAGGGTGAAGGTTATCGGCACATCGTGACCCAAGAAACTGCAATCGGCCGGAGCCATCCGGTCGGCAGTCTCGAGCAAGAAGCTGGCGAGCTTCTGCTCCGCGTTCATCCTGCCGAGCAGCAGCATCCAGCGCCGCGTCCGGTCGAGTTCCATCAAGGTGCGTTCGAGCAGCTTGTGCTCGAGCCGCGGATGTTCGCGCGCGAAGCGGTCGAAATCGCTGCGCTGGAACACGCAGACATGGGCATCGGTCAGCGCCTCGACCCCGTAGGGCGTGGTCTGCCCGAACGGTCGGCCGAGGAAATCGGAGGGATAGGCGAGCCCGAGGATTTGCTCCTTGCCGTCGCTCGTCCGGGTCGAGAGTTTCATCACCCCTTCGATGACATTGGCGACCAACACGGCATCATCACCTTCCCACAGTATCTGCTCGCCCGCCACGAGTCTGCGGCGGCGCCCGATCGCGTTGAGCAGGTCGATCTCGTCATTCGCGAGATCGGCGCAGATCGCGCGGTTGCGGATCGCACAGGCCTGGCAGAAATTGCTGCTTCGTTCGGAAGGTGACGCGTCCATCAACCGGGCCTTAGTGCGGCGAGGCGCGGTTGCCAATGCCGGGAAGCGGGCTAGTCGGACGACGGTGAACGCGCGTTGTCCGATGCGGCAATCGCGAGCAGAAATCTTTCGGCCAGCACATCGGCTGCTCGCACCACGGCTGCCCGATCGGTCTCATCGCCCACCTCGTAAGTGTAGGCGGGTATGCCGTAGGTCACATTGAACCAGTTCTTGGCCGTGCCCGAACCGGGGTTGGCGTTGCGCCGCTCGATGGTGAAGGGGTAGCCCTCGATCGCCTGCTCCTGCCCGCCGAGCCACTGTGCGAGAAAGCGCTCCTGCGCCGCGTCGGTCTCGTCCTCGCCCTGAACGTAGAACAGGTTGCGCTGGGTGGAATGAAAATCCACCATCGCGACCGGGCGGACGGTCGGCGGGAGCGCGGCAAGCCAATCGCCCACCGCGCGCGTCTCCGGCTGGGTGAATTCTCACCAGTCGCGGTTGAGGTCCAGCCCGCCACGATTGGCGCGCCAATGCCCGCGCGCGACCCCGTCGGGGTTGAGCTGCGGGATCGCGATGACCTGGGTGTCTCCCAGACTTCCCGCTTCGGAGGCGATCCGGCGGAGGAAAGCTTCCATCGCAACCGCACCGCTGACTTCGGGCGGATGCGCACGTCCGAGAAGGATCACCAGCCGCAGCGCATCGGGCCGTCCGATACGCAGCGCTTCGACCGGGCGGCCATCGTGCGAGGCTCCCAAACTCAATCGCTCGACACCCTCCTTTGCCGCCAGCTCGTCGAGCAAGCGGGCATGGCGCGCACCGTCGAACACTTCCTGGCTGCTGACGATCCCGCTGCCTGCGGGAAGCGTGATGGTGACCGACTTGCCGTCACCTGCGACGGCCGCAGCAAGCGATGCAGCATCGCCCTGCCCGCGCCACTTCGGCGGATAGCGATGCTTCGCCTCAAGGTAGCGAACATGAACCGTGAGCTCAGCCCCCGGCTCGGAAGAATAGCGGAACGCGTACCACGGGCTGGGATTGATCGGCGGCGCGTGTTCGGGCGCAACGAGGATGGAGAATTCGCGCTCCCCCTCGATTACGCAGCTGGATTGCGATGCGCCTTCGAAATCAAACGCGATCTGCGCACTCGCGGTGACGCAAATCGTGTCGGGCACCGGGGGCGCAGGGGCAGGCGTGTCCGCCCGCACCCCGGCCCCCGCCGCCAGCGCGGCTGCAATCAGACCATAGCGCGTCAGGCTCTTCATTCGTCCGCTATGTCAGAACTTCTTGCGCAGTTCGACATGGAAGACGCGCCCGCGCGGGGAGTGCAGTTCGCTGAAGTAACCATAGGTCTCGTCCGCCAATGGCGGATCCTTGTCGAACAGATTGTTGACCGCAAAGCGGATACGCGTGCCGTCGAGCGGGCCGCCGTTGTCGAAGTTGTAGGCAATCGAGACATTGGTCACGAACTGGTCGTCGACGCGGTAGAAGTTGGCGTTCGGATCGTCCGACACCAGCAGCACGTCGCGCACCACGCTAGTATCCCATACGCCGCCGACATACTGGCCATACACCCCGACTTCGACCGGGCCGCTTTCCCAGTTGACCGAGCCGCTGAGGCGCCACTTGGGCCGGCCTTCGATTTCGAGCAACTCGCCCAGTCCGTCGATATTGACATCTTCCGGCAGCGTGCCGTCGGCGATCCCGGTCAGCAGTTCGTCGCTCTCCGGCCCGGCCGACTGGACGAAGCTCTTGAGCCGCGCCGCGTTGAGCCGCAGGCGGAACTTGCCCAGCCCGAAATCGGGCACGCGGTAGTTAAGCCCGAAGTCCCACCCCTTCGACACGCGGCTGTCTAGGTTGATGTAGGGATCGAGTACCTGCAGGATCTCGCCTGCCGGGGCGAGGCTGGTGCCGGTGAACAGCGCAATGTCGTCGGCCGTCGGCGCGGCGCGGATGACGGCGGGGTTGGTGCTGCCGTTGAGGCGGCGCAGCAGGTCAAGCGCGATCGCATTGTCGTCCCCGAAGGTGCCGACCAGCCCCCTTTGCTTCACGCGCCAGTAATCCGCCGTCAGGGTCAGGCCGGGCAGGAAACCCGGTTCGAGCACAATGCCGAGATTGATGCTGGTGCTGTCTTCGGGTTCCAGTTGGTCGGACCCCGAACGGAAGCTGATCACCCCCTCGCCAGGGCAGGCGTCGAGGCCGGACAAGGTGCCCTTTTCGACCCGTGCCTGACAGGTCACGAAGTCGTCGCGGGTGTTGGACCGCGTGGTTCCCGCATCGTTGACCTGCACCAGATTGGGCGCGCGGAACCCTTGCGACCATGCGCCGCGGAAGGTCACGCCGGGGAAAGTGGTCCAGGAAGCGGCGACGCGGGGGACCACGGCGGTCTGGTCGATGTCCTCGAACCGCTCGACCCGGCCCGCGAGCTGGACATTGAATTCCTCAACCAGCGGGATGTCCATTTCGGGGCTGACAACCGGCACGAACAATTCGGCGAAGGCGGAAAAGACCACACGGCTGCCGCTGGTATCGGGCGAGGGACTTGTGCCAGCAACGTCCGACTCGTTGGTCACACCGGCGATCACGCTGTCGGTCCAGGTGATGGTGCCGTCGAGGCGCGGATCGCGGTCGTCGAAAAAGGTTTCGCGCCGCCATTCGATCCCGCCTGCGATGCCGAGGTTGCCGCCGGGCAGGCTGAGCAGATCGTCCCGGCTAATCTTGAAATCGGCCAAAGCGAGGCTGGTGCCGCCCTTGCGGAAGACGTCGATGCGGAAGTCATCGATCACCGAATCCGGGTTGGGGGTGCAATCGCCCTGCCCCGGATCGCCGGTAACGCAGCCGCCATTGAACGGGTTGTAGGCGTCGGGGGTCGACTTGTTGATCGACTGCTGCAGCAGGGTCAGCGAAACGCGGTTGGTCTCCTTGTCGGTGACCCGCGCTTCGGAATAGACGAAGCCGGTGTCGAATTCCCACGCGCCGAAGTTGCCGCGCAGCCCGGCGACCATGCGATAGGAGTCCTTGTCGACGAAGATCCCGCGGTTGCCAGCATCGACGAAGCGGTACCGCTCCATGATGATATCCGCGCCGCCCGAGGGAATGGTGGTTCCCGGCAGCCGGTTGGGATTGGGCGTGCCGCCCGGGAAGGTCACCGGCCCGAACGGGTTCCAGTAGGCATTGCGCGAAATCCCGACCGGCACCGCGCTGAGGATCGCCGAGGCATCGTTGTTGCGCGCGTTTTCCGAGCGGTAATAGCTGCCCTCGAAATAGGCCTCGACGCTGTCGCTCAACTCGTAGCTGAGCAGCGCCATCGCGTTGTAGCGATCTTTCTCGCTGATCAGCTTGTTGCCGAAAATGGTGCTGTAGCGGACCGCCGTGGTCGGGGTGAACCCGGCATTGGCGCACAGCCCGTTGCCGAAGTCCATGTCACAGCCGGGAAAGGTGCTGGGCTGGAGGTAGAAATCGTCATCCCCGATCGGGGTGCGGTTCGATGCTGCCTGGATGTCGAACTGCCCGAACGGACCGAAGGTGTTGCGGTTGTTGAACGAGGCATCATCTTCGAAGTCGGTCCCCACCACCAGCGGGAGCTTGTTGTCATCGGCGGAATAGGGGCGCGCCGATGCCAGCAAGCCGTTCTCGTGGAAATAGCCGCCATAGACCGTCAAGTTACCGCGGCCGCCACCGAAGTCGAAGCCGAACCCGCCGATGATCGTATAGTTGTACAGGCCGGTCCCGTCGGAATCGCGGTAATCGGCCTCCAGGAAGCCGCCGTTCATTCCGCCCTTGAGCACGGTGTTGATGACACCCGCAACCGCGTCCGCGCCGTAGATCGCCGAAGCCCCGTCGCGCAGGACTTCGACCCGCCGGACGCTGCCCGGTGCGATTTCGTTGGTGTCGGCGCTGACCACCGGGACCAGCAGTTCGGTCTGGAAGCCGGGGTGCAGGTTCATCCGCCGCCCGTTGAGCAGCAGCAGCGTGTTGCCGGTGCCCAGATCGCGCAGATTGACCGAGCCGACATCGCCGCGCACGTTGTTGGAGGTCGTGGCGTTCTGCTCATTGAAGGCGACGGTGCCCACTTGCGGGATCGAGCGGAACAGTTCGTCACCCGATGCAGCGCCGGTGTTCTCGATCTGCTGCTCGTCGACCACGGTGACCGGCAACACGTCGTTGATCTGTGCGCCCTGGATCTGCGAGCCGACGACGAGGATTTCCTCATCCGGGTTCGCGACAGGCTGCGCGGGGTCTACGATCTCTTGCGCCTGTGCGGCGCTCGTCGCGGCGATCAGACTGACGCTGCTCAGCAGGACCAGCCTCCCGATAGTGTTATTGCGCATGGTGATACTCCCTTCCCTCATCCAATCAGTCGAATTTTCGTTTGGTTATCCAGTTTTCGAACATCGCGGGCCACTGGCTGAGGATCTGGTCCTCCTTGCCGAGGCCCCAGCCGTGCCCGCCGTCTTCGAAGATATGCAGTTCCGCCGCCGCGCCCTTGGCATGGAGCGCCTGGAACAGCGAAATGCCGTGGCCCGGCGGTGTGGTGAGATCGTCCGCCGAGGCGAAGATGATCGTCGGCGGCGCATCCTTTGCGGCGTAAGTATCGAGCGACCACTCCTCCTCGGCGGCGCGGCTCGGGCTGGTTCCGATGATCTCACGCCTTGTGCGGGTGGTGTCGTACTGCTTGCGCAGCGACACCACCGGGAACAGCAACACGGAGAAATCGGGCCGCGCGCTCGCCGCTTCGTAGCGGTCGGCTCCGGCATAGAGTTCGCGCGCGGGCTGGAGCGCGGTGAAGCCGGCCAAATGCCCCCCGGCGGAAAAGCCCATGATCCCGATCCGGTCTGGCTTGAGCGAAAATTCGGCGGCCCGGGTACGGATGATTTTCATCGCGCGCTGCGCATCGGCAAAGGGTGCGCTCGAATCCCACCCGTCGTTGGGCAAGCGGTAGATCAGTTCGAAAACAGTATAACCGCGCGCCTGCAGCCAGAGCGCGATCGGGGTCGATTCCTTCCATAGCTGGATGCGGAAATAGCCCCCGCCGCCAGCGACCAGCACGGCGCGGCCGTTAGGTTCGGCAGGCCGATAAACGCGCATCCGCGGCGTCGAGATATTCGACACCGCGCCGTAGCCTGCACCCTCTTCGCCGATCTTTTCCGGACCGGTCGGCCCGCCTTGCCCCGGCGGCCTTCCTGGCCAGAGATTGATTTCCTCGCTCCAAGCATCGGAAGCCAAAGCGACGCCCGGCAGGAATAGGGCAGCGGAGCCGATGGCAGCAGCCGAGCCGATCAGGAAGCGCCGCGTTATCACCGGGCGTCTCCCATCGCTGCTGCCAGCGCTTCGCTGTGCGGACCCGAACGCTCGTGCCGTTCGATATCTTCTTCCGGCAGCGGCATCGCCTGCCCGGCCATGGCGGCAGCGAGGCGATCGGTATCGAGCGCATTCTCCCACTTGGCGACGACGATGGTGGCCACCGCATTACCGATGAAATTGGTCAGCGCGCGGCACTCGCTCATGAACCGGTCGATCCCGAGGATCAGAGCCATGCCCGCAACCGGCACCGAGGGCACCACCGAGAGCGTGGCGGCAAGAATCACGAAGCCCGATCCGGTCACCCCGGCCGCACCTTTGGAGCTTACCATCGCCACCAGCACCAGCATCAGCTGTTCGCCCCAGCTCAGTTCGACCCCGACCGCCTGCGCGATGAACAGCGCGGCCAGCGTCATGTAGATATTGGTGCCGTCGAGATTGAACGAATAGCCGGTCGGCACGACCAGCCCGACCACCGTCTTTCGGCAGCCGGCGATTTCCAGCTTCTCCATCAGGCTCGGCAGCGCGGCTTCGGATGACGACGTACCGAGGACCAGCAGCAGTTCTTCCTTCAGATACCGGATCAGTCCAAAGATCGAAAAGCCGGTGAGCCACGCCACAATGCCGAGCACGCCGAGTACGAAGAGCAGCGAGGTGAGATAGAAGGTTGCGATCAGCGCTGCCAGATTGGCCAGCGAACCGATCCCGAACTCGCCGATGGTAAAGGCGATCGCACCGAAGGCCCCGATCGGCGCCAGCTTCATCAGCATATGCACCAGCTTGAAGATCACCTCGCTGAACGAGGCAAGCACATCGAACACCAGATCGCTGCGCGGGCGGGTGGCAGCGATCGCCACACCAGAAAGAATGGCAACCAGCAGCACCTGCAGGATCGAACCGCTGGTCACGGCACTGAACAGGGTCGTCGGGATGATGCCGAGCAGGAAGCCGGTCAGCGTATGGTCCTTGGCGGTTTCGGTGTAGGTCGCAACCGCCGATGCATCGAGGGTCTCGGGATCGATATTCAGACCGGCACCGGGCTGGACGACATTGGCGATGACCAGGCCGATCACCAGCGCCAGGGTCGAAAAGAACAGAAAGTATGTCATCGCCTTCCACGCCACGCTGCCGACGGCGGACATATCCTTCACGCCGGCGATTCCGGTGGCGACGGTAACGAAGATCACCGGAGCGATGATCATCTTGACGAGGGCGATGAAGCCATCGCCGAGCGGCTTGAGCGACGCGCCGAAGTCGGGGAAGAAATGGCCGAGTGTCGCCCCCGCCACGATCGCCGCCAGCACCTGGACATACAGCACGCGGTAGAACGGTGTGCGCTTGTCGCCCTGCGCATCAGCCGTGACTGCGCGTCCGGTCGCCATCGAAATCCCCTCTCCCATGCCGGTCGCTGCCGGCGTTTCGAAATCGATCCTAGACGACGACACGCGCAGTCCAAATCTGCGGAGCGAGAAAATGTTCTGACACATTTTCAGGAATGTAGGCTTAGCCAGCGCCGGATTTGTCCGACTTTTCGCACAAATTCATTGACCGGATTGCGAAATTCCGCACAACGGGTGCATGGCCACCCGGAGCGACAATGGGGCAATCCCGCGCAACCGACTGACGCTGGTCGCGATCGTCGGCGGAGCCATCATCATCCTGTCCCTGCTGGCCTATGTCGCGCTCGACCGTGCGATGCGGAACGCGGCCATGGACGAAGCCCGGTCGGTTGCGGCAGCCGATGCAGCGATCCTTGCCGAAGGCCTGCAAAGCGAGCTGGAGAAGTTCTCGCTCGTGCCACTGGTGCTGGCCGAGGATCCGCAGGTGCGCGCACTGGTCTCTGGCGACAGCGGCGATGTGGCCACACTCAACCGCCGGCTCGAGGAGCTCGCCGCGCAAACCGGAGCGGCAGCGATTTACCTGACCGATGCCCGGGGCACCACGCTCGCGGCGAGCAATTGGCGGCTGCCGACCAGCTTCGTCGATTCCAACTATGGCTTCCGGCGCTACTTCACCAGCGCGATGGACAGCGGCAGCGCGACCCAGTTCGCGCTTGGCACGGTCAGCCGCCGCCCCGGTCTATACATCGCGCAGCGGGTCGACGATGGCGAACGCAAGCTCGGGATCGTCGCAGTCAAGGTCGAGTTCGACGCGCTCGAAGCCAGCTGGCGCAAAGCGACTTCCGGGGTCTTCGTGACCGATGCCGAAGGG
>JBGSPZ010000374.1:0-3455 GCA_041738375.1 Parerythrobacter sp.
GCGCCTTCGCGACCGGCTGGCCCGCCCGGACAAGGGACGACATCGCCTTCTATGACACCGGCCGGGTGCAGTTCCGCTATCGCGAGCGTGCGGGGCCGCCGTGCGCGCCGACCATCGTCTTTACGGCCGACCCGCCGGTGACGCTTGAACGCTACGACGCATTGCTCGACCTTGCGGAACAAGACGCGCGGGTGATCGTGTTCGAACTGCCCGCGATGGGTTTCTCAGCCAATAGTCCGGACTTTCGCTTCGGTTTTGCGGAGACCAACGACGATATCGCTGCCTTCCTGCAAGCGGTAGCTGGCGAGGCCGCTGTGCTGGCCTTTTCCTGCGTAGCGGGGCTCGCGGCGATCGATATTGCACAGCGCTATCCGTCGCTGGTGTCGCGGCTCGTGCTGCTCCAGGTGGCCGACGTGGCGGGCTTCGCACGATGGAAAGCGGCGCGCGACCCCAAGGGCGTTCTGGCGCGCCCGCTAGTCGGGCAATGGGTTATGCGGCGCCTGGCCCCCAAGCGCCAGCGGCAATGGTTCCGGCTTGCGGTCGGGTCCCCGCAGCAGGTTGAAAGCTTCTCCTCCTGCGCTGGCGAATGCCTCGAGCATGGCGCACTGTGGTCGCTCGCGAGTGCCTATCAGGTTTACATGGACCCGGCGCAGCGGCTGGCTCCGGTGGTGCAGCCGACTCTGGCGCTGTGGGGTCAAGGCGATGGCTCGCATGCAGCGGAAAATGCCGACGGGCACAAGACGCTGGCGTGCCATGCCGAACATCGCAGCTTCAGCCATCTCGGCCACTTCATGGAGCTGGAAGAGCCAGCAACGGTCTGGCCCCTGATCTGCGAATTCATCCTGCGCAGCTAGTGTCCTGCGCAGGCGCGATCCGCTGTTGACAAGCAGAGGACGGACAGAGCGGTTTGGGCCCAGGCCGCATCAGGCACAGCGCGGATGGCCAGCGTCCTGGCGGCTAGATTTTCTTCCGGCTGCCCGTCTTGATCCACATCAATGCCACATTGCTGCCGCGATCCGATGGTCTGCTGGTGTCGGAGAAGAGTCGGGGGGATGAATGCAATGGCCGAGATGCGCGGGAATACGCCACCGAACCATGTCGATGTCATCATCGTCGGTGCGGGGATATCGGGGATCGGCTCGGCGTGGCACCTGCAGGACCAGTGTCCGGAAATGAGCTATGCCATCCTCGAGACCAAGCACACTTTCGGCGGCACCTGGGACACGCACAAGTATCCAGGCATCCGCTCGGATTCCGATCTCTACACCTTCGGCTACCGGTTCAAGCCGTGGGTCGGGCCGCCGATTGCCACCGCTGCCGAAATCCTCGCTTATATGGGCGAGGTGATCGAAGAGAGCGGGATCGGCGAGCATATCCATTACGGCCACCGCATCCGCACCTGCGCCTTCTCGCGCGAGACGAACCTGTGGACGGTGACTGCCGAGCGGCGCGCCGACGGTGCTATGGTTAGTTTCACCTGCAATTTCCTGTGGATGTGCTCGGGCTATTACGACCACGAGAAGCCCTTCATCCCGGACTGGAAAGGGGTGGAGGACTACAAGGGCCTGTTCGTCCACGCGATGCAGTGGGATCCCAAGACCGACTATGCCGGCAAGCGGGTTCTGGTGATCGGATCGGGCGCGACGGCCGCGACGGTGATCCCCGAATTCGCCAAGACGGCGGCGCATGTCACCATGCTCCAGCGCAGTCCCACCTATTTCTTCTGCCACCCTAACCAGAACGAACTGGCCGACCGCCTGCGCGAGGTCGGGATCGACGAGCCGACCATCCACCGCGTGGTGCGCCAGCAGATACTCTATGACCAGGACGTGCTCACCCGCCGCTGCATCGAGGAACCCGATGCGGTGTTCGACGAGCTGAAGGAGCTGGTCCGTGGCTATGCCGGGCCCGAGTTCCAGTTCGAACCGCATTTTACTCCGCGCTACCGCGTGTGGCAGCAGCGGCTCGCCTTCTGCCCCGACGGCGACGTGTTTCAGGCGGTGGCAGCGGGCAAGGCGAGCGCGGTGACCGACACCATCGATCGCTTCACCGAAAAAGGCGTGCTGACCGGCTCGGGGCAGGAGATCGAGGCGGATATCATCGTCGCCTGCACCGGCTTCAACCTGTCGGTGATGAGCGACATGGCGGTCAGCGTCGACGGCGAGGAGATCGACTGGCATGACACACTGACCTATCGCGGGATGATGTTCACCGGCGTGCCCAACCTCGTCTGGGTGATGGGCTATTTCCGCGCCAGCTGGACGCTGCGGGTCGACATGATGGGCGATTTCGTCTGTCGCCTGCTCGCGCATATGCGCGACAAGGGTGTCGCGCGGGTAGAGGTCGAGCCGGTCGATCCGGCAATGGAAGCGCGGCCGTGGATCGAAGCCGACAACTTCAATCCGAGTTACATCAAGCGCGGCATGACCACCTTGCCCAAGGCCGGCAGCGATCCCGCGTGGCGACACACGCAGGATTACTGGGTCGAGAAGGACGAGTTCCCGCAGATCGACCTCGAAGGTGCGGAATTCCGCTACGCCGGTGCCCTTGCGGCGGCACGCGAAGCGGAGCCTGCCTGACCACGGGGTTGACGTAACGGCACGATTTACAGCGCGCCTGCGCTGCGCCACACCGTGCGCCATGACCAAGAAGACGATCTGGTGGAACGACGAGCTGCCCCCGCTCGACCCGATGACCCGGCTGGGAGACGGCTGCATGCCCGGCTTCCTCGGGATCGAATTCCTCGAAGCAGGGGACGACTGGATCACTGCGCGTATGCCGGTGAACGAGCGCACCCAGCAACCGTTCAAGCGGCTGCACGGCGGGGCTTCGGTTACCTTGGCCGAAACCGTCGGCTCGGTTGCTGCGAGCTTCTGCATCGACCGGGAGAAGCATGTTGCGGTCGGGCTGGAGATCAACGCCAACCACGTCCGGCCGGCCTATCAGGGCTGGGTCACCGCCACTGCCACGGCGGAAAACATCGGGCGCACAACGCAGATCTGGTCGATCAAGATCAGGGACGAAAACGGCAAGCTGGTGTGCATCTCGCGCTTCACCGCGGCGGTGATCCCGCTCGACCGGAAATAGCACGGGTGTAACCCTTCGCGGGGCGGGGGCGAAGGACTTTCCTGAGGCAATAGAGGCCAGCCATGGATATCACACCGCACCGTTCCGGACAGATCGTCGCCGTCGCGCTCATTGCGATGGTGGTGACGCAGATCGTCTATTTCGCGCTCTACAGCCAGGGGCTGGATATCGATCGTTCGATTATCTGGACGGTCGAGGCGGTCGCTTTTCTCGCCATAGCGGTGTTCGCGCTGGTTGCGCTCGCCAAGGGGCATGACATGGGCGCGGGATGGGCTGCCGTTGCTGTGGGCGGCGTGCTCAACGCGATCCAGGTCGGCATGGGCCTCGCGATGTTCGGCCCGGTGAGCGAGGCGGGCGAGGCGATGGCG
>JBGSPZ010000427.1:0-1872 GCA_041738375.1 Parerythrobacter sp.
CCGCCCGTGCGGGGCATTGGGCCAGACATGCAGCGCGAAGGCGGCATCGGGCAGCGGATCGATCAGCCCGTCGTCGAGCATGAAGCGCGCGCCGTGGTAACCTTCCTCGCCCAGCTGGAACATGAACTGCACCTCGCCTGCGAATTCGCCAGCCTTGCCGGCTAGCAATTCGGCTGCCCCGGCCAACATCGCGGTATGGGTATCGTGGCCGCATGCATGCATCCGCCCCGGAATGGTCGAGGCGAAATCGAGCCCGGTTTCCTCGGGCATCGGCAGCGCGTCCATATCGCCTCGCAGCAGCACCCGCCGCCCCGGTTTCGCGCCCTTCAGCGTCGCGACCATGCCGGTGGTCGATCCGCCTTCCTTCCATTCGAGCGGCAGATGCGCCAGCGCCGCGCGTACCTTGGCGCTGGTCTTCGGCGTATGCAGGCCAAGCTCGGGCTCGGCATGGATCGCGCGCCGCAGCGTCACGATGCGGTCGGACAGGCTTCGGGCGGAATCGAGCAGATCGGGATGCAGCATGGCCATCACACTAACCCGAATCGCAGCCCGCGTCGGCAGAAAAATCTGGTTGCTGCGGGGCCAATGCGGCTAAGGCGGCGCTCGCATGGCCAGACCCGACCCGCCCGCAATGCAGAATACGCGCACCACCGGACCTGTCGTGGGCGTGGTGTACAATCCGCGCAGCCACCGCAACAGGGGGCAGGATCTCGAGATTTCGGCGCGCGAGAACGTCCATTTCGCCCAGCCCGGGCGGCACGAGGACATCCGCCCCATGCTTGCCGGTTTTGCCGCGCGGGAAGTGGAGTATCTCATCATCAACGGCGGTGACGGCACAGTGCGCGATGTGCTGACTTGCGGCATGGCGGTGTTCGGCGAGAACTGGCCCGCGCTGGCGGTGTTGCCCAAAGGCAAGACCAACGCGCTCAACGTCGATCTCGGCGCGCCCCAGGGCTGGAACCTCGCCGATGCGATCGATGCCTTTGCGACCGGCAGGCGGGTGGTTCGCCGTCCGGTGATGGTGACATCGCTGACCGGGCAGGCAACTCCGCTGGCAGGGTTCATCCTCGGCGCCGCGGGCTTCACGCTCGGCATCCAGACCGGGCAGGATGCGCACAAGCTGGGTGCCTTCGACAGCATGGCGGTGGGATTGAGCGCGGCTTGGGGCGTGTTGCAGGCGCTGTTCGGCAGCGACGACAACATCTGGCGGCGCGGTTCGGAGATGGAAATCCTGATCGGCCCGGAGCGGGTTCCGCTGGCGCACAGCGGTGATGGTTACGACGGGCGGCGCTCGGTCATGCTCGCCTCGACGCTTGAGAAATTCCCGGTTGGCCTGAAGCTGTTCGGGCATCACCGCGAGGGGCTAAAGCTTGTCGCGATGGACCGTCCGCGCCGGCGCGTGCTCGCGAGCCTGCCCAAAGTCCTGTTCGTCGGGCCGGGCGAGAACACGGCGGCACGAGGATTCCACCAGGTCGCGACTGAAAGCTTCGAGTTTTCCATCAAGGACGATTTCATCCTCGACGGTGAAGCCTTTCCCGGCGGGCGCTACCGGGTGGAAAGCGGCCCCGAACTGCGCTTCGTCGTGCCGTGAGAGAAACCCTCGAAGCGCGGATTTCCGGTCGACTTGCCGCACAGGTAAGGCCCGAGGTTGCGGAGTTTGCCGAGCGGCTGGCGGTGGCCTCAGGGGCCGATGCAGCGCTGTTCTACGGCTCCAACCTGCGCACCGGCGAGCTCGAAGGTGTGCTCGATTTCTACCTGCTGCTGCCCGGCCCGCAGGTCGAGCGGATCTGGCCCCGGGTCAGCTATCACGAGTGGGAGCATGGCGGCACGGTGCTGCGTGCCAAGGTCGCGAGCATGGCGCTGGAGACCTTT
>JBGSPZ010000029.1:0-6820 GCA_041738375.1 Parerythrobacter sp.
TCGAATGCGACCGGCCGGACAAGCTCGCTCCGCATGGCGGAAGCAACGCGCAGCTGGCAGCGCCCTTCGTCGCGGCGGGATACGATCTGTTCTGGTGCGACCACCGCAATCCGGCGTTTCGCGTCGAGCAATTGCCTGCCCTCGAACCCGCGCACGAGCGCAATGCGCTCGCCGTCCTGCTGCCACCGGGCTTGCATCCGGGCGCAATCTCGTCGAATCCCTCGCCAGACGCGTGAACGAAGAGCAGGGATCACCATGAGCTGGGAAGATCAATTCGCCGAGGATGCGGACCGGCGCGAGGGCGAGGCGAGCGGCAAGTCGCGCACGCTCACCGTCGGCTGGACGGTGCGCTTTCCGCAAGGTGGCGACGCGATCTGGGCCGCGCCCAAGGCGTTCTCGCGCAACGATCCCAAGCCCGCGTCGGCCAAATCGGTCCAGGTCTGCCCGGCGGCAATCGATTTCGACCGGCGGCATTTCGTGATCCCCTGCCCGATCGACATCACCCTGTCGTTCCAGCGCCAGCCGAACGGCCAATTGCAGATGGTCGATGCCGATGGCGAGAAGTCGGGCATGCGGCCGCAGGGGCGCGCCAACATGATGATGCTTCACCCGCAGAACGAGTGGCGGCATCCCGAGCGCCCGATCATCCAGATCGTCGCGCCCTATGTCTTCGTGGCGGACGAACCATGCTACATCGTCCAGACCCCGCCCTATCTCGACTGGCTGCCCGAGCCGCGCCCCGGCCTGCAGATGGGTGGCCGCTTCCCGGTCCATATCTGGCCCCGCCCCTTGAGCTGGGGCTTCGAATGGCACGACCTGTCGAAACCGCTCAAGCTGCGGCGCGGCGAGCCGTGGTTCTACGTCCGCTTCGAGACCGAGAACCCGGCGGCGCATGTGCGGCTGGTCGAACAAGAGCGCACGCCCGAGCTGGAGAAATATCTCGATTCGATCATCGACGTGTCGAACTACGTCAACAAGACCTACTCGCTGTTCGGCGAAGCGCGGCGGATCCGGCCGGACAGGCTGCTCAAGCCGAAGGGGTAGGGGGGCCTACACATGCGAGCGTTGAATCCCATCCGATTCCTCACGCTTTTTCGAAGATGTCTCAATGCATGCACCGCCATTGCCGCTGGCGTACTATCGATGCCAGCATATGCCGAGGCGCCGCCAGTTGTCGCATCGGAGATCGACGTAGAATGCTTGGATGATCAACATAACAATCGCTGCGATGCCGAGGTCCAGGCGAGAATGCGCGCAAGCTATGGCTGGAAGGGTGCCCGGGAACTGATTGCCGAGAAAGTCCAATTCCGGCGCTTCATGATGGTCAATGGTTACGGCAGAGATGTCCTCGCAGTGACTTTCGAACGCCGGCCCGGAAGCAGTCCGCAAGTTGCAGTCGAAGTTCCCCAGGAGGAAGAAGCCGAAGCTCTAGGACTTCCGCCGCCAACACCGCTCACAGGAACGCTGGGCAAGTCCCATTGGCAACGGGCGTTGAACCTGACGGTGAACTTCGACGAAAAGCTGGCTCGGGAAGTTCCCAATGATCAGGCTGAAGAAGGAGAGTTCATCAGTGTCTGCCTTCATAGCTGGGTGGTCGTCATTGAGGGGGCAGATTACCCGCTATCGGGTAAAGGCGGGGAACCGACCGTCGAACTGCGGACTGATATAGAAGACGGTTGTTCGGACGGACTGGCGATGCCCGCTGCCTTCGCCTTGGCCGAGCTCGCTTACGAAGCGCTGCCTGAATGTCATGGTCTCGAACAGGAAGAGTATCGCAACCGGGTCATGCTACTGGCATACTGCAAGAGGCTTGGCGGGGATCGAGTTGCCGCGACAAAGGCCGCTGCATTCATCAAGAAGCTCGAAGATGCGACATCGGATGGTGAGGAGCCGAACCTTTCGCCATTCTTCGCCTATAGCGATCGAGGGCGGGCGACGGAATTCGAGCAGAAATTGGCGAATGCGGAACTGAATCTCGGCATACCGCACGCAAGCGATCAGGCCCATGCGATCGTGGTCGGATCATTGGAGCCCAAGGACAAGCCATCCGAAGACGACAATATCTACCATTATGCCGATGTTACACTCCGCCTGGAGGAGAGCAACGCCACATGGCACATTGCGGATTTTGAGATTTCGGAGATGAAGACAATCAGGTTCGAGGACTAACCGGAACGAAGCTCCGGGATCAGCCCCGAAACGCCACCCCCGCAAGTTCCTCTGACCTTGTCCACAGCGCCTGCGCCAGCGCAGCGTCGCGGACATGCGGGTGGACGCCGCCATGGGGGACTTCGGGGCCGGCGGGGGCGGCGATATTGCAGTTCTCGCAGTATACTCCGCCCATGCCATCAAGCAGCGGGGATACGGCGCACCACACGCTGGTCGAAGCGCCTTCCTCGACCGACTTGAAGCCTGCGTTGACCTTGCCCTCTTCGTCGTACCAGCCCATCGCGCGCTGCTCTTCCATCGTCAGATGACGCTGGAGCGGGGTCGCGATGCCGCCGGGATGGACCGAAAAGGCGCGGATGCCGTGCGGTTCGCCGAGCGCGTCGAGCTGGAGCGCGAACAGCGCATTGGCGCTCTTGGCGGCGCCATAGGCGGGCCATTTTTCGTATTCGCGCCGTTCCCAGTTGGGATCGTCGAGGTCGAGCCCGTTCAGCCGGTGACCGATCGAGGAGAGGCAGACCACCCGCGTGCCCGCACCCGCCGCCCTGAGCAGCGGCCATAGCCGCGCGGTAAGCTGGAAATGGCCGAGATGGTTGGTCGCGAACTGCATTTCGTAACCGCGCGCGTCACGCGTCAGCGGGCTCGCCATGATTGCTGCGTTGTTGATCAGGATATCGAGCTTGTCGATCTTCTCAGCCACCGCTGCCGCGAAGGCGTCGATCGACGCCGGATCCGAAAGATCGAGCTGCAGGATCGCGATATCGCCCGCCATCGGGTCCAGCACTTCGTGCGCCTGCTCGGGCCGCCTTGCTCCGACGATCACGCTCGCCCCGGCGCTGGCGAGCGCGCGCACGGTCTCGGTGCCAATGCCCGAATAGCCCCCGGTCACCAGCACGGTCTTGCCCGTGAGGTCGACGCCTTCGACCACCTCCATCGCGGTCGAGCGGTAGCCGAAAGGCGAATCGATAGGCTGCTGGGGCGAGGTCATGGGCAAACTCCTGCTTGTGCGCGGGTCTCGGTGCGGTAAGGCTAGTCCCGAAATGCAACCGGCCCAAACGGAAAAAGGGCCGGGCAAACCGGGAGGAAAGACGCGATGAAAACCGCCATCACCGAAATGTTCGGCATCGAGCACCCGATCATCCAGGGCGGGATGCACTATGTCGGTTTCGCCGAGATGGCGGCGGCGGTCAGCAATGCGGGCGGGCTGGGGATCATCACCGGGCTGACGCTGGGCACGCCCGAGAAGCTGGCCAACGAGATCGCCCGCTGCCGCGACATGACCGACAAGCCGTTCGGGGTGAACCTGACCTTCCTGCCCAGCCTGACCCCGCCGGACTATCCGGGCCTCGTCAAGGCGATCATCGACGGCGGGGTCAAGGTGGTCGAGACTGCCGGGCGCAACCCGGTGCAGGTCCTGCCCGCGCTGAAAGGGGCGGGGATCAAGGTGATCCACAAATGCACCAGCGTGCGCCATTCGCTCAAAGCGCAGGAAATCGGCTGCGACGCGGTGTCGGTCGACGGGTTCGAATGCGGCGGCCACCCGGGCGAGGACGATATCCCGAACTTCATCCTGCTGCCGCGCGCGGCGGACGAGCTGGAGATTCCCTTTGTCTCCAGCGGCGGCATGGCCGACGGGCGCAGCCTCGTCGCTTCGCTCGCGATGGGCGCGCAGGGGATGAACATGGGCACCCGCTTCATTGCGACCAAGGAAGCCCCGGTGCACGAGAATGTGAAGCAGGCGATCGTCGCGGCGAGCGAGCTCGACACGCGGCTGGTCATGCGCCCGCTGCGCAACACCGAACGGGTGATGACCAACGATGCGGTCGAGGACCTGCTCCGGATCGAGAAGGAAAAGGGCGATAGCCTCAAGTTCGAGGATATCATCGAACAGGTCGCCGGCGTCTATCCGCGGATCATGATGAACGGAGACATGGATGCCGGCGCATGGAGCTGCGGCATGGTCGCCGGGCTGATCTACGATATCCCCACCTGCCAGGAACTGATCGACCGCATCATGCGCGAGGCGGAGGAAATCCTCGCGCGGATGAACGCGATGACCGCCGCCTGACGCGGCGCGCGCGCGATTGGCGCGAATCGCCGTTGTGCGCTAACCCTGCCCATGATGGGGACATCACGGCAGGGGGAGTTCTGCCATGGCCGACGAATTCGAGACCGGCGAGACAGTCTATGCCGGTTACCCGACCGCGCATGTCTATACGATCGGGCGCAACTCGGCGAAGAAGATCACGCTGGCCAAGGCCAAGCACCTGCTGTGGGGCGACTGGACCGAAGTCACCGATTACGATTTCATCGCCAGCGGCGATGGCGACAAGCTCAAACCGCCGCTGGCCGCCGCAGAACATGCCGAAGTGCAGGCGAAAGTCGCCGGCATGGTCCCGGTCCGGGTGCGCGGTGTGTCGGGCTACATGTATCCAGATGACCTCCAGCGCGAACGGCTGCTCGAGGTCGTCTTCGTCGATGTCGGGCAGGGCGACGGCGCGCTGCTGGTCACGCCGGATGACCGCAAATATGTGATCGATGCGGGCGAAGGCGACAATATGTATCGCTACCTGCGCTGGCGGTTCCGCAATTTCGAGAAGGCGCATACCGATTTCGACGGGCTGATCATCACCCACCCCGACATGGACCACTACGAGGGCTTCCGCCGCCTGTTCGAAGACGGCGCGGTGCAGGCCAGCAATGTGTGGCACAACGGGATCGTCGAGCAGTTCGGGGTTTCGGCGGCGGGCGACCAGCTGTCAGCCACCGACCACTTGCTTGGCAAGCGCGAAACATCCGGCGGGCAAAGCTACATCGTCGATCTGGCGACCGACGATGCCAAGCTCGGAGCACTGCTGGCCGACCCGAAGCGCTGGGTGAAGACCAGCACCGGCAAGCCCAAGATGTACCCCGACCTGCTCCACACCGCGCGCTCCGGCCTTGACGCGAACGGTGCACGGCGGTTCCCGAACATCGCCATGCTCTCGACCATGCATGGCGAAATTTCGGGCGGGCACAGCTATCTGCCCGGATTCGCGCCGGGCAATCTGACCGAATGTGTAATCGAAGTGGTGGGGCCGGCGGTTGAGCCGGCGGCGGATGGCACGCCGCGCCTGCGCACCTTCGGCGGGGAGCCGGCGGCGAAGACCACGGCAATGGACAGCGGTAAGACCAAGAACGGACATTCGGTGCTGCTCCGCCTCACCTATCGCGACGTGACCCTGCTGTTCGGCGGCGATCTCAACAGCCCGGCCGAATGCTATCTGATGAGCCGCGCGGCGGGCGGGGACTATATCGAGCCCGAAAAGCTGACCGAGCCGCAGCGTGTCGCGGTGCGTCAGGCTGTGCGTGCGCGCTACGGGGCCGATGTCGCCAAGGCATGCCACCACGGCAGCGCCGATTTCACCGACCTGTTCCTGTCCGCTATCAACCCTGCAGCGACAGTGATTTCGAGCGGCGACGAGGAAAGCCACGCCCACCCGCGCTGCGATACGCTGGGCGCGGTCGGACTGCACGGGCGCGGCGAGCGGCCGCTGATCTTTTCGACCGAGCTGTCGCGCAGCACGCTCGAATTCACCAAGCGCGAAGACACGCCGTGGTTTCAGGCCGCCGAACTGCGCGGCAAGCTCTCCGCGACGACCGATCCGGCGAAGCGGGCGGAGCTGGAAACCGATATCGCGCGGCTCGAGGAAGAGGAAAAGAAGACCAATGTCACGGTCTACGGCTCGATCAACCTGCGTTCCGACGGGCGCAAGGTCGTGCTCGCCTATATGCTGGAAAAGCCGTCCGACTCGCGCAGGTGGGATGTCTATCCGCTCGAAACCGACACGCTGACCGGCAAGCTGGCCTATCTCGAACGCAGTCTCGCCGAAAAAGCCGAAGAGGCGCGGCGCAGGGCTGCGGGAGAAGGCGGCTAGCTGTCGGCCCGGCGGTAGGGCACGAAATCCCCGAGGAAGATGTTGCCGGTGTAGAACTGGTTGAAGCGGTCGATCGTGGTCACGATGTCGGTCCGGCACAGCCTGCTCGCGCTGGTGCGGGTGACGAGAGCGTCGTCATCGTCGATGTCGTCGGCATTGCGCGGGATATTGACCCACAGCGTGCCGCCGCTCTTGTAAACCAGCGCCGTCCCGTCGATGATCGTCAGGTCGGTCGACGGGAAATTGCGGATGCAGGCCTGCGGTTCGCCCGCCACCCGGCCCTCGAGCATTTTCTCGAGCTTGAGCTGGCCTTCGGTCTTGGCCGGCACTTCGGTCTCTTCAGCCTGTAGCGCAGGCGCGGCGAGCAGCATGGCAGCCCCGGCGGCGACCAATGTGGATGCGATCTTCATGGCTCAGGCCTCCTCTTTGGTGGGCTTGGTGTAGGGCACGAATTCGTCGAGAACCAGCACCGGGCCGCCCATCAGGCTGGTCCGGTCGCGCATCTCGACCTGATCAAGCTCGCACAGGCTGCTTGTGAACTGGCGGAAGACCGGAACGTCCCACTCGTCGAGGAACTGCGCATTGCGCGGGCGATTGACGTAAAGCGTCCGCCCGTCACGGAAGACCAGCGCGGTGCTGTCGATCACCTGCAGGCCGTCGCGCTGGCTCTGGCGCAAACAGCGCACCGGCTCACCCGCCACGCGGCCTTCGAGAAGCTCGGCCAGTTCGAGCTCGCC
>JBGSPZ010000039.1:0-2297 GCA_041738375.1 Parerythrobacter sp.
CTCTTCGGCATTCCGTACGGTCTTGACCGCGATTCCCGAACGGAGCTCGCCGAGATCCAAGTACGGTTCGGGATCTCGGGTATGCGACTCGCGCCCGACGAGATCCTGGATAATCCCGGGGTTCTGGATATCCTCGGCCGCGCGGGACTCTGTCTGATGGCCATCGGGATCTATTCGGATTCCCGTGTCACCCGCTCCATGATCGATTGGCTCGAGCGGTTCCCCTCCGGTACGATCGCCGCGCCGCATTTCCTCCGGATCGGCAAGGGACCGTCCGCCGCCGCGGGTGTCGCGGATCCCGGGGCGTTTCGGGACCTTCTCCGACACCCGCGTCGCGCTCGCCGCCGTCCCGCTCGACCTGGTCGAAACCGGCGGCAACTGGCGCTATGCCGAAAGCCGACTGACGGTTACCGATGGGGCGTTCCGCCTGATCGACCGGTCGGCCCCGGCGCGCTTCAACCCGCTGGTCGCGCGGAATGCGACGCTCTCGCTGGCGGACAATGCGATCCTCGCCAATGCCGAATTGCGCCACCCGGCCAGCGACCGGGTGGTGACCGATGTCGCCATCCGCCACGACCTCTCGAACGGTAGCGGCAACGCCCGGCTCGCGATCGACGGACTGCGGTTCGACAAGGCACTCCAGCCCGACGCGCTTACCGATCTCGCGCTCGGCGTGGTTGCCAATGTGGAAGGGGTCGTCACCGGCACCGGGAAAATCGACTGGAATGCTCAATCGGTCACCAGTTCGGGTGAGTTCTCCTCCGAAGGGCTCGATCTTGCCGCGGTGTTCGGCCCGGTGCGCGGGGCGCGCGGGACGATCCGCTTCGACGACCTGCTTAGCCTGACGACCGCACCCGACCAGCAGATCGAGGTGGCATCGATCAACCCCGGGATCGAGGTCCGCGACGGCACCATCGGCTTCTCCCTGCGCGACGGGCAGCTCCTCGGGGTAACCGGCGGGTCATGGCCTTTCATGGGAGGGACGCTGTATCTCCATCCGGTCGATCTCAATCTCGGCGCGGCCGAGCGGCGGCGATACGTGCTCGAAGTGAAAGGCCTCGACGCGGCGATTTTCGTGCAAACCCTTGAGCTGGGCAACATTGCCGCGACGGGCACCTTCGACGGCGAGCTGCCGATCGTGTTCGACGAACTTGGGAACGGCTATATCGAGCGGGGCATCCTCAATTCACGCGCGCCGGGCGGCAACCTGTCCTATGTCGGCGAGCTGACCTACCAGGACCTCTCCCCGATGGCCAATTACGCCTTCGAGATGCTCCGCCGCCTCGATTTCCGCACCATGGAGATCGTGATCGAGGGGCCGCTGACCGGCGAGATCGTATCGAAGATCCGCATCGACGGGGTCAGGCAGGGCGAAGCTGCGAGCCGCAATATCATCACCCGCCAGCTGGAAGACGTGCCGATCCAGTTCAACGTCAACATCAACGCGCCGTTCTACAAGCTGATCGGCTCGCTCAAGGCGATGTACGATCCCGCATCGATACGCGATCCGCGCGATCTCGGGCTGATCAACAGCGACGGCACGATGCGCCAGCAGTCGGTAACCGCCGAGAGTGTCGAGGCGCTGGACGACCCGCCGCCTGACCCGGGCGCTCCGCCATCCTTGCCCCTAGAAGAACCGGCCATTCAGCGCCGCGAAAGCGAGTAAATGCCATGACCATCCTCAAATTGACCCGCGTGCGCCGTGCTGCGAAAAGGCTCCTGCAAACAGGGAGCGGAAAAGGCGGTATGGCGCACAAGGGACGATGGGCGGTTGCGGCAATGGTTCCGTTCGCGCTTACCGGGTGCATCAATGTCAATGCCCCGACCGAGCCGATCGTTATCGAGCTGAACATCAACATCCGCCAGGAAGTGATTTACCGGCTTGCGGACGACGCAGGCAACACGATCGAAGAGAATGCCGACATCTTCTGATGCACGGCGGCACAGGGAAAAGACCATGAAGAAGTCAATATCGCTCGCTATTGCGCTCGCACTCTCGGCGACGGCCCTTGCCGGGACCGCCTATGCGCAGCGCGATCCGGCATACGAGGCCGCGCGCGCTGCGGGGCAGGTCGGCGAGAAGATGGACGGATATCTCGGTATCGTCGGCGCCTCGACCCCGGCGCTCGAAGCGCTGGTGCGCGACATCAACATCAAGCGCCGCGCGGTCTATGCCGAAAAGGCGCAGGCCGCGAGTGCCACGCTCGAGGAATACGCGCTGACGGCAGGGTGCATCGCGATCTCCAAGACGGTTCCGGGCGAGAAGTACCAGGCGCCCGACGGCAGCTGGCAAACCC